>CAYGXB010000115.1:0-9033 GCA_964353605.1 uncultured Bacteriovoracaceae bacterium | reverse complement strand
GGCATCATCATCCGCATTCTCCACAAGGAGTATGCCTACCGTCTCTTCTCTGCCATGATCGAGCTGCGGGACGCCACGGTGATCACCCCGGATTATCCCCAGGAACTCTTTGACATGTGGGAGATCCTCATTCGCAAAGAGATGCCGAAGATCGTACCCTTGCTCAAGTCCCTCGATCTCCCTCCCATGCTCAGGGTGATCCCTATCGAAGAGACCGTCGAGAGTGCAACGCAGATGCTCGACGTGGACTCCGCCCGCAAGATCATCAAGGGTGCATCCCTGATCACGGCCATACCATGCCCCTGCCGCACGCAGGCGAACCGGGTGGGAAGGGCCAAAGATTGCCCTGCCCCGAAAGATGTGAACCTCTGCCTCCAGGTAAACGGTTTTGCCGAGGCCGTCATCGATCGCGGCGTGGGAGAACGCCTGAGCACCGAGGAGGCCCTCCGGCGGCTCAGTCTAGCGGAAGAGGCGGGGCTCGTTCACACTGCCCGCAACAACATCAAGGCGGACATGTTCATGTGCAACTGCTGTTCCTGCTGCTGCACGGCGCTGTTCCTCCACAATCAGATCGGCTACCGGTCCTCGCTCGCCCCTTCGCGGTTCAGGGCCAGGATGGATGAAAGCCTCTGCACCGGCTGCGGGGCATGCGGGGAGCGATGCCCGTTTCAGGCCATCGGCGTGGAAGAGGTGGCATCCATCGATGTTGAGAAGTGCTACGGGTGCGGCAACTGTGTGCTTGCCTGCCCCGTACAAGCTATTGTCCTCGAAGAGGCACGGCCGCCGGAGTTCATTCGCAAAACCTGATTTCATACGCACCGTTACGGCGGATTGCCTGGATAATACATCTTCAAATACCTTTATTACGTGGCACGGGCCGAGTAACAGACTTACAGGCAATGTCTAATCCGAGGCGTCTGGTCACGCAGCAGCGCGCAACCCCTTGATCACTGCCCCCAAGCGTGCACCGCCATCTTTCCTGAATACGCGGGGGATGGGGGGTTGATTGTTACGAGCCGAGGCAGTCGAGGATGATCCCCAGAATCCTGCGAATCGGCTCGGCCGCGCCCCAGAGCAGCTGGTCACCGACGGTGAACAGCGTCAGGTATTCGGGTCCGATGTTCAGTTTCCGGATCCTGCCCACCGGTACCGAGAGCGTGCCCGTGACCGCCGCCGGGGAGAGATGTTTCAGGGTCTCCTCCTGCGTGTTGGGGACGACCTTCACCCACTCGTTCGCGCCGGCGATGACGGCGATGATCTCATCGAGAGGGATATCCTGCGTCAGTTTGATGGTGAGGGCCTGGGAATGGCAGCGCATGGCCCCGACGCGGACGCAGATCCCATCGATGGGAACGGGCTTATCCATCTGGAGGATCTTGTTCGTCTCGGCATAGCCTTTCCACTCCTCCCTGGTCTGGCCGTTCTCCATGGGCGAGTCGATCCATGGGATGAGGCTGGCGGCGAGCGGAGCCCCGGAGTAATCGATGGGGAGATCCCTGTCATGGAGGGTCTCGAGGACGCGGCGGTCGATGTCCAGGGCCGTTGCAGCCGGGTCATCGAGGAGATCTGTGGCAGCCTTGCCGATGCAGGCCATCTGCGCCACCAGTTCGCGCATGTTGTTGGCGCCGGCGCCGGAGGCCGCCTGGTAGGTCATGGAGGTCATCCATGCGATGCACCCCTTCTGGAAGAGAGAGCCGATCGCCATAAGCATGAGGCTCACCGTGCAGTTCCCGCCGATGTAATCCTTGACGCCAGAGGCGAGAGCCTTGTCGATCACGTGCCGGTTGACCGGGTCCAGGACGATCACGCTGTCGTCCTTCATGCGCAAGGCGGATGCCGCATCGATCCAATAGCCTTTCCAGCCGGATGCCCTGAGCTCGGGGTAGACCTTTTTCGTATAGTCGCCGCCCTGGCAGGTGACGACGATGTCCGCCTGGGAGAGGGCCTTGATGTCATAGGCATCCTTCAAAGTTGGGATGTCCAGGCCGACATCCGGACCCTTCCCGCCGATCTGGGAGGTGGTGAAGAAGACGGCTTCGAAACCCTGGAAGTCTTTCTCCGCCCTCATCCGGTCCATGAGCACCGAACCCACCATGCCACGCCAGCCTACGAATGCTACCCTCACCATGGAACCTTCCTTTCACTCGTTTGCACGCATGCGCGATGGAGAGAAACGATCGCATCGCCAGGTGTAATCGATTCTTTTACAGGGAAAACGAGTATGTGTCAATTCCCGCAGAGGACATTCTTCCTCCTGCATGGACCCTGCGTGTATGATACGTGCGTATGCCCCTGGAAGAGGCGGTGTGGTTCCGTTATTTTATCTTGTGAAAGGTGGGGTGCGAATGGTAAAGAGAGGCTGGGTGAGGGAAGGATTATGCCGGAGATGCAATACTGTCCGATCTGTGGATCTCAGCTCGAAACCAGGGTTATCGATGCCAAGGAACGGCGGGCATGTTCACATGCTGGTTGTTCCTATATCTTCTGGGACAATCCGACACCGGTTGTAGCGGCTCTGGTCGAATACAACGGCAACATCGTCCTTGCCCGCAACAAAGCCTGGCCGGAGGGGATGTTCGGTCTCATTACGGGGTTCCTGGAAAAGGGGGAGACGCCCGAAAAGGCGGCAGTCCGGGAGGTAAAGGAGGAACTCGGACTCGATGCATCCGGTGTGGATTTCATCGGTGTCTATGCCTTTGAACAAATGAACCAGCTCATTATTGCCTACCATGTGCTCTGCTCCAAAGGCGATCTCGTCCTGGGCGAGGAACTTGCAGAGGTAAAAGTAGAACCGCCTGAACAGGTCAAGCCCTGGCCTTTTGGCACGGGTCTGGCTGTACGCGACTGGCTCAACAAGCACATGATAACCAGATTCTGAAACCGTACTGCCAGATGCCGATAGAAGCAGTCCAATCCGCCCGACCTCCCTGGGTCTAGAGACAGTTAGCTATCCGAGGAGTGATCCCCTGGCTTTTGCGTGGCGTTCGCGCGGAGATCATCGGGAATGCCGGATTCGCAAGGCACACCCGTGGAACAGAGCCCGCAGCCGTAGATGAAGATGTGATAGTTTCTGTTGCAATAGGGAAGCGAACGCACGATTCTTTTTGAACAATTTTCCTTGTCGTGGCCGTGTTCTAAGGTGATCGCCTCCACGGGGCATCGTCGCGCGCACTTGAGGCATGTCCTGCCCTGATACTGCCGACAATAGGCGTGGATGTCCGCGGGCCTCTGCCTGTCGGGCTCAAGCCGTAGATTCACTACGAAACTGCCCATGCGGTGGGCGCAGCCTTTTTCCGTGATGAAGAAGTCGTGCATCCCAAAGGTTCCGAGTCCGGCGGCATAGGCGATATGCCGGTGCGACCACGGGGAGGCCCAGCCGACCTTGGGATAGTGCTTCTTCCTGAACAGCGGGGTGGCATCCGGAGATACCGCCAGGACCCCCTTGCTCATCAGGAAGGTGACGATCTCACGGGTTACCGTCTGGCTGAAGATCTCCCCGAGCAGCCTCGTCTGGGCCCATCGCTCCGAAGGCCAGGCCTGCTGTGCAGCATTCTCCTCCTTCGTTTTCCGTGTGATCGGCATGACAAATACGACCACGCTCATGTCCTCGGCCGGCGGAGGAGCCACGCCATTGTTCCGCGCCTGCCATGCCATGATCTCTGCGGGTGTGAAATGGTGGGGACCGATGATGCGCTTGAATTCCTGGAAGAGCGGGTCGTCCCCACGCACGAAACCGACGAGCGGCTCCTCGAAGATCCTCTCTCCGGAGAATGGATACTCCATGCGGTTATCAGGATGGGTCAGGATCTTCTCTTGTATGCTTTTCGTAAACCAAGGCGCGTCGAAAAGGGGTTCGGCTTCCTGTCCTATGGAGGCTGTGTTCAGCCTGGGTTGTCTGGGATAGCCGAGTCCGCGCATTTCACCGATGGCGTTCTTGATTCCCCCGATGTCCGTCAGCCAGGGAAATCTCCGATACTGGTTTTCCAGCCTCCTGCGAGTGCCCATCCTTCCTCCTTTATTGAATTCCTTAAGAATCTGACCCCCCCCCGGCCTCCCGGAGATTCAGTGCGGGGATGTGGGGTTTGACTCGGGCCATCCCTGGCCCTCGCCCCGAAGGGATGCACCTGTCAGCACGTTCAATTTTGCTGTCCTACAAGATTATGATGCGTTTAATCGAGTGATAACGATGCGTCGAGCCAGGTGAGGATCGCAGCGTTGAGCTCTCTGGGGTAGGCATGGGAGAGGTCGTTGATGATGCGCAAGGTAACATCGGCGCCGGCTTCCTTGAGCCGGGCGCAATCTTGCTGTGCGTACTGGAACGGGAACATCCAGTCGTGTTTGCCGTGTACCCAGAAGATGCGCAGGCCATGTGCATGCTGCAGCCCAATCGGCGGCAGCACCCCCGCAACAGGCGCCAGGGCTGCAAATGGCGATTTTTCCTTTAGGCCGCATGCCAGGGCATAGGTGGCGCCGTCCGAGAGGCCGGTGAGCAGAGTGTGAGCATGATCGATGCGCCAGGATGCCTCGATATACTCCAGGGCAGTGAGAAGCGTGTCATAATCGTAGGCGGGTTGGACAATGTTCCAGGTATCCAGCCGGGATGTCGGAGCCAGGAGGAGGAAACGGCGACTCTTGGCCTCCCTGAGCCACATCCAGAGAAAATCGCGGCCATGGCCATAGCCCCCGTGGAGGGCCACCACGAGCGGCCAGGGGAGCGAACCGTCATAGGACTCGGGGACATAGAGGGAAAAACAGCCCCTTGCATATGGATCCTCTGCAGGGCAGGTATGCAGGAGACCAACCTTCGTTCCCAGCACCGGGTCCGGATCGAGTGCAGAGGCCCTCTCCCTGGCAGGCGGCTCCAGGAAGATGTCATAGAGATCTTCATAAGTGCGCCGCAAGGGGTAGAGGGTTTCAAGAGCCAGGCTCCATTTGTGGCTGGAACAAAGGACATTCGCCATCGCACTTTCCATATCCTCTATCTGCAGAAAACGATCGAGGGCTTTGCAGGCGAGGAAGGCGCCATGTAGGAGCCCTTCGGGCTGTAATCCCTCGATTTCTGAGGCACGGAGCGATTCTGCGAGGCGGGCAAGATGCGGCTTCAATTTCTCCTGCAGCTGCGGTATGAGCAACGGATGGAGATAGCGCATAGCGCGTTCGAACATGATGAGCGCCGTAACGTGGTCACGGGCCAACTGATCACCCGGCATATTTTTTATCCTTCGAACTTCAAAAGCCCCATCTCTTGGTCTCAAGGGGTGGGGCCATATCCATGGGCCCTTGAAAGTTTACGGGAAGGGATTTGGGGAACACCTTTTGCAAAAGGGGTTACCCCGGGGCATCGCCTTTTTTTGCGCTGCGGTGGATGTTGATCTGGGATAGCGCCTCGCGGGCACGCTGCTCGGTCTCCGGGCTTGGGTGGTAGTCAAACACGCTCAGGAGATACTGGTAAGCCGAGGTCGATTGGCCCTGTTTCAGGCGCATGAGGCCCAGGGTGAGGTATACGTCGGCCAGGTTTTCAGCCCGGGCATGACGGCCGAGGCAGCCACGAAGCAGTCTGGTAGCTGCGATGGGATGGCCGGCATCTTCAAGCCAGCCCGCCAGCGTCACGCACTCATTGGGCCCGAGCCGGGCCACTTCGGTGCGGTCGAGCCTGCCGATGGCCTCGACCGCCCGTCCCGGGACGCCGTCCGCCAATGCGGCACGAATTTCCCGGAGCGGGGCCTCGGGGGCATGTTCCGGGGGCTTCTTTTTCGCCGGGGCGACGCCCATGCGCCAATAGCTGTCCTTCCAGGGCCAGTGCCAGGACACCCGCTCGCCCGTCCAGGCGATGAGCAGCCCGGCAAGAAACCCACCGATATGGGCGCCGTATGCCACGCCGGACTGGGCGCCGACGAGGAAGGGGAGCATGTTGTCGATGAGGATGAAGAAACCGAGCACCCAACGGGCTGGCAAGAGAACGACATCGACGAAGAAGGGGAAGAGGACGACGAAGACCTTGATCTTGTTGCGCGGGAAGAGGATGAAATACAGGCCGAGGATGCCGGAGATCGCGCCGGATGCACCGACGAGCGGGGTCATGGACGGTCCCGAGAAGAGGGAGAAGAACAGTGTGGCGGCAGCGCCGGTGGCAAGGTAGGCGAAGAGGTGGCCGAGCCTCCCCAGGCGGTACTCGATGTTGTCGCCGTAGATCCAGAGGAAGAGCATGTTGCCGAAGAGGTGCAGGAAGCCGCCATGCAGGAACATGGAGAAGAAGAGGTCGCGCGTTTCAGGAGCCCCGGGCTTGTACCCGTGGGCAAAGGTGAAGAGATCGTAGGCCGTGACCCTGGAAAGGAAGTCATGCAGCGAGACCGTGGGCGGCAGGGATGGTGTGATCTGGCGGATGAATTCCTGCACCTGCGGGTCGTTGAGGTCTACTCCCTTCAGCGAGAGCGGTAGGGTGATGAGCACGTACACGGCCACGTTCGCCGCGATGAGCAGCCAGTTCATCCACGGGGTGAATCCCTGCTGGTTAGGGGTGTCACCGATTGGTATAAACATTAATTAAATCTCCAAGCATCTCATATTTATTATGTGAACCGAAAGCAATTTAAAAAAGGATGCCCCGGATATATGATGTTCATGATACTTTGACCAGGCATTATTTCCCTCTTGAAACACGGCAGATGACGAACCTTTTCCCCTTCTTCTTATGGTAATAGAGCGACCTCCCATCAGAGGAAAGGGAGGGGCCTTACAAACTCTTCTCCGTATGCTTTTGATCCCTCTGTGGTCGTTTTGTCGAAGGAGGATGATCCGGAAAGCTGGTTTCATGCTTTTACCAGATGCCGGATCTTGACTGGGCACGTGCTGATGCAGATCCCGCAGCCGAGGCATTGTGAGGGATCGATGACGGGGCGCTCCTCTCGGAGCGCGGTTGCATCGAAGATACAGCGCTGTATGCATCGTCCACATGCGGCGCACAGGTCTTCGTCCGTCACCTTGGCGACATATCCCGACCCTCGCACCATGGGAATCCCGTACTTGCGATAGAGCACCACCGGAATGCAGGCCTCGCCGTCGCAGTTGCAGAGCACGTAGCCCTTCTTCCCGGTCGGCCGGGAAACGGTCATGATCTGGTGGACGAGACCGTAATCCGCGCACTCCTTGAGCTTGCGGACGATCTCCTCCTTGAGCGGGAAATCATCGTGATAGCCGTCCCGAGACAGGTCCTCGATCCCCTCGACAAACTGGAATCCCATGCAGGTGTCCCGCGGCATGTCCGGGTCCTTGGGGAGGAAGAACGACTTGCATGAGCAGGGATGAAGGGAGCTGACGCGCGCCCGACGGACGAGGGTAAGGATGTCCTCGTAGGGCATGATTTTGGGCCTGCCCTCGAGCGAATCCCGGGTGGGCACCACGATCCCGGTGTAATAGCGGCAGAACCACACGAACAGGGCCTTGAGGGGAGAGCCGATGATGGGCCGCGTGGTGGCAGCCCCCCAGGCAAGAAAGAACTCCAACGAGCGCACCTCGAGGTACTGGCCGAAATACCCGCCGAGCAGGGAATCGAAGAGATACAGGGCTTGCTTGAGAGGGTTCTTCATTGGCCTTTCCTCCGTCTGTTTGCTTCCCTCCGGTAGCGTTTCAGCCAGTAGGTGCAGGAATTGATCAGCCACAGGCGGTTGATGTCCATAAACATAGGATGCTTCTCAACAAAGTGCTCGACGATCGGATCCTGACAAGTCTTGAGACGTTCGAAGTCCGCCAGCGTGGTTCGGATTTCCTCTGCGGACAGTTCCTTAAGTTTTATCCTGCGTTTGAACCGCATGCGGTGCTTCAGTTCCCAGTGCAGGGCCACGCAGGTGAAGAACAGGCAGATCAGGAAAAACACGGAGGTATGGAAGGGCGAAACCTTTCCTTCCTGGCCGACTTCTCTATCTTTATCTATGTACATCAAAATATCCTAATACGCTCATGCCTTCGATTTCAACCGCAATCCAGGTTGAAGCGCCGATGGTCCATCCACAGCCGGCGATTATCTAGCCCTCCATCCATGCACCGCTATCCGCCAGCACCACCGATGTCTCCACCTGCCTTTCCGGGATGGACCAGTATCTGTTCAGGAGCATATCCTTCTCCTGCGGGGTGACGAGGCGGAACCCATGCTTCTCGTAAAATCGCATCGCCCAGACGGCACCCGCCCAGGTACCAATCAAGATCGGGCGATCGGTCTTGAGGCGCAGCTTTTTGAGCAGCATACCGCCGATGCCCTGATTCCTCCTGGCTGTACGCACATACGCATGCCGGATGAGGGTGACGTCCTGGACATCCTGGATGCCCATCACCCCGATCAGACTCCCCCCTTCTTCGTAGCCCCAGAAGATGACGCCGGAAGCGATCTCATGCCGGAGTTCCTCACGTGGCATATAGGGGGTTTTCCACCGGTCTGCGGGTATGATGCCTTCATACGCCATGGCGGCATCATTGATGATGGCATAGATCGCCTCGAAATCGTCCTTATTGCATTGCCGGATCATGTCAAACCACTTTCAAGACTCGCTAATCGCTTTTCAATCCATGGACAGATATCTGTCAACAAATCATCGCGGTTCCTGAGCGTCATCTCGAAGAGCCGGATGTCATACCTCTGCTTGATTGCTTCAATCGGACCGGTGCCCCGTAAGGCAATGGTCGCTATCAACATGTTGTCCGAATCAAGGATTTCATAAATGAGATTGACGAATTTCTGGGAACAGCACTCCATCCTGCCGATCTCATCGATAATGACAAGCTGCGCATCCGGTGTATGAAACGGGATGGCCGCAAGAAATCGTTCGAAACCTTCTACGTCGACCCCATATTTACCGACCCGCGGGCCCTTGAATTCTCCATGGGAAAGAATGCTTCGCCCCCCGCCTAGACGCATGAGCTCGAAGCCTTTCCTGACGCCTCCATCCCTGATCTCGGAGGAGTAGAATCCGACCGGATGCAGGTGAGCGCACCGCCCGGCAAGCTTTTTAATGAACGTCGTCTTGCCGATCCCCGGGACTC
>CAYGXB010000114.1:0-9061 GCA_964353605.1 uncultured Bacteriovoracaceae bacterium | reverse complement strand
AAGGATACCACCTCGGATTTCATCGCCTATGCCTGCGGTAATAAAAAGGCCCTATTGGGCTTTCTGCGCTTGAGTCCCGTCTTCCTCCGCTACAATCTGCGGCTCATCTCTGACCATGCAGCCAAAGAGATGAGTCTTGCCCACTATTTCCGGCAGTGGGACCGGGATGTTTTTATTGCAGCGGCCAAGCGGTATGCAAGCGAGGTCTTGCCGACGATCATCAATCCCTCGGCCCTGGACAGGATACTGTGGCACAAGCAAAACGATCATACGGTCGCCGTCGTCACCGGCTCGCTCGAAATCTTGCTTGAAGATTGGTGTAAGGATCTGGGCCTCGATCTCATCGCGACAGGCATTGATTTAAGCGGCGCAAAGCTCTCCGGTAAATTGTCCACGCGTAACTGTTATCAGGCCGAAAAAGCCCGCCGTATAAAAGAGAAATACGATCTGGGGAAGTACGCATACATCTATGCCTATGGAGACAGCAAGGGCGACAGGGAGATGCTGCAACTGGCCCATGCACGGTTCTACAACAGCTTTAGTTGAAAGGGAAGCATGCGAGAATTACAAAACGCATGCGCGATCAGGGGAGTCCCCTGCCACAACCTTACCGGCCTCCATCTCAGCCGGTCGCCCCTGGTCCCATAAAGAACAAGGCGGGAATGAAAGGAAAAGAGTGCCTGGCAGATGGGCATACTTTTCCCTGGTGGCTGCACCCGCTCCCACTTCCAGAGCCAATTTTCCCGCTGGCAGCCGAATTGCTATGTTCAAGCAGGGAGAAACGACTGCCGATAAGGACACATTATGAGGGTAACGAATAGATACCTCTACTATCAACTCGTGAAGGATATCGGGAACAATAGCGAGAAGTTGCTCGAGCTCAACAAGCAGATATCCTCGGCCAAGAGGATCAGCAAGCCGTCCGAGGATCCGCTCGGCATGGCCAGCGTCCTTGCCTATCGCACCGAGCTCAATGCCTTCGACCAGTTCCAGAAGGACATTGACCTGGCCAACGGCTGGCTCTCGCGGACCGATACCATACTCCAAAATACAGATGACCTTCTGGGCAGAGCCACGGAACTTGCCACTTCCCAGGCATCCGGCACCGCCACAGCCGAAACCAGGCGAGGAGCGGCGAATGAGATCCGGGAGATCCGGAATCAGCTCCTGGGACTTGCGAATTCCAAGTACAGCAACAAGTACATGTTCGGCGGAACTATGACGCAGACCGCCCCGTTCCTCGATGTGGATGTGGACAAATGGCAGGCCGATGTTGGTACGATTGCAGCAGCTCCACCGGGAGGGGCTTCCGATGGGGACAGGTACATCGATACGGGTGACAATCATATCTATCAATACAATGGCAGCGCTTGGGTGGATCTTGGTGCCCCGGCCGAAGGCACGGCTGTGCAGGTCACTGATCAGAACGACGAGCTGTATGTGTTCAACACCGCGCTAGGCGGCTGGGTAAAACAGTACCAGGGGAATGATGATTCATTCGCGGTCAAGATCGGCAGAACCGATACCGTAGTGACCAACATTCCAGGGAGCGACGTATTCAGAAGTCCCCATGGAGACACATTCAAGACACTCCTGAAGCTCGAGCGGGCGCTGAAGGAAAATAACCAGAACGACATCCGGAACGCGCTCTCCGACCTTACGGCTTCGAGTGAGGTCATCTCGAGCAATCTTGCCATCGTCGGTGCACGGGTGAACCGGCTTGATAATACGGAATCGGCCCTGCAGAAGGTAGAAGTAGACGCACAGGCAAGAAAGTCCAAGATCGAGGATCTGGACTACGCCGAAGCCGTCACGGCCCTTCAGAACCAGCAGGTCATTTATCAGGCGACTCTGCTGAGCGCATCCATGATCACCAAATTGAGCCTGGTAGACTATATGAATACGGGTTAGTATGGGGAGTTGATCTTGGAGATACAGACAGAACGCTTCGGAAAGATCACGGTCCGGGAAGATAAGGTGATTACGTTTCCCAAAGGGTTGCTGGGCTTCTCCCAGCGCCGGCAGTTCATCCTCTTTCCGCATAAAGAGAGCTCCCCTTTCTTCTGGCTCCAATGCATCGAGGATGGAGGACTGGCCTTCGTCCTCATGAATCCAAAGCTTGTGGTGAGCGAGTATGCAATCGACCTCGATGATGAGGCCCTGAAGGAACTGAATGCCGGGGACGCAAGGGGGCTTGATGTCCTCTGCATAGTCACCATACCCCACGATGACCCGCGCAAGATGACGATCAACCTGCTTGGCCCGATCATCATCAATGTACAGAAGATGCGGGCAGTCCAGCTCGTATCTGTGATGGGCACGTATTCGCACCGCCATCCGGTGTTACCCGATGCATCTTCACAGAGGCAGTAAGGCTTCTCATTTCAATTGATATCCCGGCTCAAATGCTGCCAGCACTTTGCATAGCTTGGGGATATCCATGTTACCGCCGCTCAAGATGCAACCACCTTGGCTCCGTCAGGAAGATCGAGCTTGCCGGAGCAAATCGGGGCGAAGGTCACAGCCCCTGCCGGTTCAACGATGATCTTCAGCCTCGAGCAGAGATGTTCATCGCCTCAAGGAGACCCGCCACATAAGCAATGGCTTGGCCCTGATGCCCGGAGGACACGGTGATGACCCCCGTCACTCCCTGGGCGGCGAGAGATATGATCTTGTTGCCTGCCCCCCTTGTCTAGAACGAACCGGTTTATTACAGACATTCCCCCTTGAAGAAGAGTTCATGCCCGGAAAGCGCGCTGAGTGAACGCGAGGAAAAGAGGGGCGTCCTGTGAATATAGGGCTGGATCCTCTCCCGTGCCTCCCAAATCTTCTCCAGCCTGACTAAAGAACGCCTCTTCTTTTTAGGTAATAGCGATGGCCTCTATTTCAAGAGGGAAATCCCCGGGGACTGCGGCGACAGCAACGCAACTCCGCGCGGGTGGATTTTCAGGAAAGAAGGTCTTGTATACTGCGTTCATCTCAGGGAAGTATGCCATGTCCCGCAGGAACACGGTCACCTTTATGACCTTGTCAAGGTTACTCCCACATGCCTCCAGGGCCTTCTTGATATTGCCCAGCACGAGTGCGGTTGCTGTGCGGATATCATCCTTGATCATGAGTTCCTGCGCTGGATCGACCGGCAGCATGCCGGAAAGAAACAGGAATCCCCGCGCCTCGACCACATGGGAGTATGGGCCGGCCTTTGGCAGGTTCGCGATCGTATAGATCTTCTTTTCCATGGAAACCCCCTTTCCTTATCCCAAGACTGCTGCGCGCAGCGAGGCGTTGCGCTCGATGAAGGCCTTGATCATTTGTTGCTCCTTTGCAGTGATCTGCGGCAAGGGTGTTCTCACCCGTGCCGTTATCGGGTGGCCGAGCTGCCGGAGCGTCTCCTTGATGACCGCGTGCCTGGACCTGGTACCAGCGCTGCGCGAAGGTCGCGGCAAGGCCGCAAGGAGCCTGAATGCCCGCTTCTGCAGCCAGGAAGGGATGGTCGGTGCATTCATGAGCGGGATCAGGTCGAGGATCCTGTCCTGAAGTTCGCGTGCCTTTTGGTGCTCGCCTGCTTTGTAGGCATGGTAACAGTCGAGGACGAGCCTCGGCGTGAGGACGGCTATCGGACAGATGACACCGGAGCCCCCCATATGCAAGGTTTCGAGGAGGAGGAACGATATGCCGGCCAGCAGGCTGAATTCCTTGTCCTGTACCGTGGCGATATGACTCTTCATCTCGCGAATGCATATGGCGCTCTCCTTCATGCCCGCCATGTTCTCCAGGTTGAGCAGCTGCGCCATCTTGGCTGGGGAAAAGAAGAGGCCGGTTATCTGTGGATAATGATAATACAGGACAGGCCAGGGAGAGCTCCGGCAGATTTCGCGGAAGAAGGCAAGCATATCATCGAACGCAAGGGAGTAATACGTCGGCAAGGCCACAAGCAGGCCGTCTAAAGGGAGCGGCCTGCAGGCATGGATGAAGTGCATGGTCTCCCTAAGGCTCACGAATCCGCATCCGATAATGAGGGGGGCTCTTTTTCCGCAGGCAGCGCTCGCCGCTTCAATGATCTTGAGTCGTTCCTCCAGGGTAAAGTAGGGATACTCACCGTTGCTGCCCAGGATAACCAGCCCCTGGCATCCGGAAGTTATGTAGTGATCGACGAGGTGCTCCAGGCCCCGAAGATTCACGCTTTCGTTGTCGTTGAGCGGGGTGGGGACCACAGGAAAGATACCTTCAAACTGCATGTGCACCTCCTTCCAGTTTTTTCTCTCGATCCGCTGGCTATTGCTTTTTCTATCTGGGCTTCCCCTCACTGGGAATGAGGAGGCACCCTAGCCATAATCCGGACCATCCGATGGAAGACTTTCAGGCAAGGATACACCATCTGTCCATCAAATCCACCCAAAAGTCAATTTTTTCGAACGCTCCACCCTCCCCTGCATCCTTAGAGGGCTTAGGAGGGTCGGGGTGATTGAGTTTTTAGAATTGCATGACTAGGGGAATTGGGCTAGCTTCCCTCCATGGACATGATCACCGAGACGGTCCGGCTGCTTCCCGGCTGCGAGCGGAGGCTCCTCAAGGGGCACAAATGGATCTTCAGCAATGAGATTGCGGGAGCGCTCAATGAACTGCAGCCGGGCTGGGTGAAGGTCGTATCCAGCAAGGGCGCCGCACTGGGGATTGGCTATATCAATCCCCATGCGCTCATCGCCATCCGTTTGGTCTGCCGCCCTGGCCAGGAGCCGACCGCCGATTTCTTCCGGAAGCTCCTCAGCGATGCGGCGCAGAGAAGAGCACATCTTTATCCCGGATCCGATGCCATACGACTCGTCTTTGGCGAGTCGGACGGGTTGCCGGGCCTCGTTGTCGACCGCTATGGCGACGTACTCGTATATCAAGTGACCACCCTGGGCATGTCCCTGATCGAATCGCAGATCCTGGAACTCCTCCTCGATCTCTTCGATCCCAGGGCGATCGTCTTTCGGAATGATGTGCAGATCAGATCGCTGGAGGGTCTGCCGCTTGAAAAAGGGGTGGCGTATGGCGCACCGCCCGATCCTCTCCTGGTGCGTATGCATGGTCTTACGTTCTCCGTCGAAGCTCTCGAGGGCCAGAAGACCGGCCTCTTCCTTGATCAGCGCGACAACCGGGAAGCGATCCGGAGATGGGTGATCGGGAAGACGGTGCTCGACCTCTTCTGTTATGACGGGGCATGGAGCATGGTGGCTGCATCCTCCGGTGCAACCGAGGTTGTCGGCGTAGATCAGTCTGTCAAGGCCATCGCGCGCGCCGGAGAGAATGCCCGCAGGAACGACCTTGGAAACTGCCGGTTTGTAGCATCCGATGCCATCGATTTTCTCAAGGCCCTCGACAAAACCGATTACGATGTAATCATCCTCGATCCGCCGGCATTCGCCAAGACGAAGCGCGCTCTGCCGGAGGCCATCAAAGGGTATATCGACGTGAACCGCAGAGCTCTCCTCGCTTTACGGCCCGGTGGCATCCTCGTGAGCTGCTCCTGCTCGTACAACCTGAGCGAGGAGGATTTCCGGCAGGCAATCCTGAAGGCCTCCCAAGCGAGCGGGAGGGGATTGCGGTTCCTCGAGGCCAGGGGGCAAGCGCTCGACCACCCCTGCCTCCTCGCCATGCCCGAGACCAGATACCTCAAGTGCCTCATCCTCCAGGTCACCTAGGGGGCGCTGTGGTGTGTTGCACCTTAACAGCCAGCAGACCGTAGGTCCCCCTTGAGATCCCGGGGGGTCGGGAGTTGAGCTTATGACTTACATGATCCCACGATGATAGCCACCGTCGATCTGGATGGATGTGCCGGTGATGTAGGCCGCCTTGTCTGAGGCGAGAAAGGCGGCCAGCGCCCCGAACTCGCTCGGTGCGCCGAGTCTTTGCAGAGGGATTTCCTGCTTCCATCCCGCCATGACGTCATCCGGACTCATCCCCTTGTCTTCGGCTATCTTTGCCGCCAGCTCCTCCACCCTGCTCGTCAGGAAGTAGCCCGGAAGCAAATTGTTGACGGTGATGTTATAGGGGGCGAGTTCTCTGGAGAGGCTCTTGGCTAGACCGATCACGCCGGAGCGGATCGCATTGGATATGATGAGCCCATCGATGGGCTGCTTGACGGCGATGGAGGTCATATTGATGATCCGGCCCCACTGCCTGGCCTTCATGATCGGCAGGGCGGCCCGGGTCATGCTGATGGTGCTCAGCAGATTGAGCCGGAAACCCATCTCCCATGTCTCGGCATCGATAGCCTCAAACGACATAGCCGGAGGCCCTCCCGCATTGTTCACCAGGATATCTATGCCGCCCAGGCTGTCGATGGCGTGCTTCACGAAACCCGACGCCTCCTTTGGGATGCTTACATCGGCCACATGCGGCAGCGTCTCGATGCCGAGGGATATGAGCGCTTGGGTTGCCTGCTTGAGATTGCCCTCATCCCTGGAGCAGACGGCGACCCTGGCCCCTTCCATACCGAGGGCTTTTGCCACGGCAAGGCCAAGCCCCTTGCTCGCACCCGATACGACCGCAATCCTGCCTTTCAGCCCCAGATCCATACCCGCCTCCTGCCCTGCAGATACCAGAGATCGCCTCGCAGAGCAATCCCCTTCACCCCCGACGCTGCGCAGGCACCTCAAACCGGAAACCCGATGGAGCGCCTGGAAAGTTTCTAGATTTCCGTCTGAAAGTTCGATAAATAAGGAGGAGCGGCAAAGCTTTTTTGAGGAGGTGGGTATGCACAGGGATCTTCAGGCCATGTCGCAGAAGGTATACGATCTGCTGATTATCGGCGGCGGCATCACCGGGGCGGCCGTCGTCTGGGATGCGGCCCTCAGGGGACTCAGCGTGGCCCTCGTTGACAAGGGCGACTTTGGCGCCGCCACGTCGGCCGCCACTTCGAAACTCATCCATGGCGGGCTGCGCTACCTGAAGACGCTCGAAGTCGGACTGGTCCGGGAGTCGCTCCAGGAGCGGCGCATCATGGAGGTCATCGCACCCCACCTCGTCTATCCCCTCCCATTCATCTTCCCGGCCTATGGCTGGGGCATGCGGGGGCTTCCGGCCGTGCTATCCGCCATGGTTTTCTACGACACCCTTTCGTATGACCGCAAATGGCTCAACGACGACGACAAGAAGATCCCCAGCCATGAAAAGTATTCCGCCGAAGAAATCCTCGCCCTGGCACCGGGTCTCGAAAAGAAGGACCTCAAAGGCGGCGTGGTCTACTACGACTGCCAGATGTACTCCCCGGAACGCCTCACCCTGGAGTTCATCCTCTCCGCCGATGAATACGGTGCGGACGTGGCTAATTACACGCAGGTCGAGGATTTCCTCCTCGAGGGGGACGACCTGGAAGGCGTCCATGTGCGGGATATGCTCACGGATAAGGAATGCGACCTCAAGGCCAAGGTCACCCTCAACGCTACGGGCCCCTGGGCCGATCTCATGCTCTGCAAGCTGCGGGGCCGGTCGTACCATGGTCTGATCCGCTCCAAGGGCATCCATGTCATCACGCGCCCGCTGGCGCAGGAGCGGGGTATTACCCTGCAAACCCCGGCTGGCAGACATTTCTTCATCCTCCCCTGGCGCTCTCACAGCTTGATCGGTACCACGGACGAGGTCTACAAGGGACACCCAGACGATTTCAAAGTGACCGAGAGCGATATCGCCGGGCTCCTCAATGAGGTGAACGAGTGTTATCCAACGGCCAACCTGACCCGCGCTGACGTCATCTTCCACTACGGCGGCCTGCGGCCAATCGTGGAAAAGGAGACGAGCGTCGAGATCGAGGTCTACGACGCCTCGCGCAAGTACGAGATCTACGACCACGCCGAGGACGACGGCATCCAGGGCTTCATCACCGTCATTGGTGGCAAGTACACCACCTCGCGCAACCTCGCCCAACAGCTCGTCGACCTCACGTTCAAAAAGCTGGAGAAGGATCCGGTGCCGTGCCTGACACACACCACCCCGCTCTATGGCGGTGACATGTCCCGCTTTGCAAGCTTCGTGGACCGGGCCAAGAAGCGCAGACCCGCAGACCTCAGCAACGATGTGATCGAGAATCTCTGCCGCAACTACGGCACCCGCTATCTCGACGTGATCGCATGCGGCAAGAAGAAACACCTCGAGCCGATTTGCAAGCACATGCCCGACATCATGGCCCAGACGCTCTATGCCGTGCAGCACGAGATGGCCGTCAACTTGAACGACGTCCTGTTTCGCCGTACCGGCCTGTGCACGCTCGGCAATCCTGGCACGAACGTCATCGAGAAGGTCGCCGATGGCATGGCCCAGGAGCTCAAGTGGAAAAGGGCCCGTAAAAATGTCGAGATCGAAAAGGCCCTGCAGGAGTTTGAAACCAGCAAGGAATAACCCTCTCAAGCCTACAATTTTGCAGGAAAGCAAAATTGGACGCACCGAAGCTGCGCCCGCAGGGCAAGCGCCCAGGATGACTCTAGTCACAATTCGGTAGGATAGCTGAATTGGACGGCCTTCAGGCCGCCTGAAAGGCGAGGGGCAGGGATGACCCGCGTCACAATTCGGCAGGATAGACGAGAAAACATAACAATCCTATCTCAGGCTCTTCATATACTAAACAGGCGGGTGTCTCGCTCTCAATCCTTGACATACACGCCGCTTCCATGCGAACCATGCAGGCTCAAGATGCAGAATGGACCCGGCCAAGACCGCTGTATGAGGAGAGAGGGATGGAGTCCGGTTTCAGAATCGTCGTAGCTCTCCTTATCGTCACAGCCTTGGGGATATCCTTCTTCTTCTACGTAAGGGCGGGCAAGGCAAAGGATGTGTTTTATGGGGAGAAGGAGGGCGGCTTTCTGGCCCTGATCCGATCCCTTCTCTTCATCTCGGCCATGGCTTCTCTTCTCATCTACATCCTCATGCCTGCTTGGATGTCCTGGGCTTCCTTGCATGTCCCTGTTCCCATTCGCCTATTCGGGATTTTCGCTGCGACAGTCAGCATCGTTTCCATCTTCCGTGTCCATAGCATTCTCGGAAGGAATTTCAGCGCCTCCTTGCGCATTCGGGATGGTCA
>CAYGXB010000113.1:0-9067 GCA_964353605.1 uncultured Bacteriovoracaceae bacterium | reverse complement strand
CTGCCGCTATGATGCCCTGCAAGTCGTCGGCAAGCCCATGACCGTGGATGAGATCCTCGCTGAGGTGGAAAGAGACATGCCCTTCTACAAGAATTCGGGCGGCGGCATGACCCTGAGCGGTGGCGAGCCGACGGCGAATGCGTTATTTTCAGCCACACTGCTCAAGGCGGCACACGCGCGGGGTATTCACACCTGTCTCGATTCCAATGGACATTGTGATTATCAGGTGCTCGATGACCTCCTTCCCTATGTGGATATCGTTCTGTTTGACCTCAAACATCTCGATCCGGTCCTGCATATGGAAAAGACGGGTGTAAGCAATGAGCGCTTGCTATCTAACTTGGCACGCCTCGCGAAAACCGGCCGAGAGATCTGGGTGCGCATCCCGGTCATCCCTGATTTCAATGACAGTCTCGATATCCACCAGCGTTTCTCCCATTTCCTGGCAAGCCTGCCAGGGCCGATCCAGAGGGTGGATCTCCTGCCGTACCACAACTGGTGCCAGGATAAGTACGCATGGCTCGGCATTGACTGGGAATACAAGGATATCGAGGCGCTGGACCCGTCTTTTCTGGAAGTGCAGGCCGACCTTTACCGGGAAAAGGGACTCAGAACCACGATTGGAGGCTCCGGGTTCGAAGCGACAGAGGCTGTTTCGGGATTATGAAACAATCCTTGAAATGAGGCAATGCGAGTCCAACGCGGAGGGATAGGGTTTAATCGAAGAGGGAGGGACATATGTCAAGAAGGGACGAATGGAGTCAGGTGAAAGAGAGTATGTTCGCTCAGGCAACCAAAGCGACCAGCGTCGAGGAGCGGGAAACCATCCCGGAGGTGGCCTGCGGCATCTGCAAGAACTTCTCGGAGAATGCCTACGCCTCGGATGGAAGAGGGACGTGCCGGGCCCTCAAGATCGGCTCCAACATCAGTGTCGATCCGCCTGTATACAAGATGGAGGGCGAGATGGGCATGGTCGGTTTCTTCAACACGGATGCGCACCGCTGCAGCCATTTTGTGCGCATGGATCTCATCGACAAAGACGGTAACGAGTGCGCTGACCCTGCTTATCGGAGAGCCCAGCGTCAGATGGAGAAATTGTGATGGGAACACCAGGAGCGATGGCCTGAAAAGTAAGGAGAAAATAAAAAGGAGGTGAACTAAAATGCCAGCATGTAAGGAATGCAAGAAATTTTTCGCGCTCAAGGAGGACCAGAACAGGGGGGATTGTGTCCAGAAGGTGGTCGATCCGCGGCAGGCCTATTATAAAGCGAAACCGGTGGCGGTCGAGAAGGATGCAGCCAAGTGCTCGGATTTCGAGAAGAAATGAAGAGAGGCGTGGAGACCCCGGATCTGTCCAAAACGATGCAGAGACTATAATGGGGGGGACTTTAGACAAGGAGGAAATTATGGCAGAAACAGCAGTCAATGTGAGTGTAGAGGAATTGGAGAAGAACCAGGAATGGTGGTGGATCGCGGAAAAGAAGCGTTCCAAGAGGCTGGACTATCTTCGTAAGGCGGTCTGGAAGAAGGGGGCTCTCGGGGGCAACTATGCGCCTGGAATCAAGGTGGACCTGGAGTACCCGAAACTGTTCACGGACATGTGGAATTTCTGGCGGCACGACCCCATCATGCTCAGGAGGGCTAAGGCCACAGCACATGCCCTCGACAATATCTCGATTTTCATTACCGACCATACACAGCTCGTGGGTTACTTTGGCAGCGCACCACACACCATCGTTTGGCGCCTCGACGGCGCCAGCATTCTGAACGAAGAACTCTACAACGAGCCGGGCATCATGCCGGAGCCCGTAGAAGAGTCGCTGAAGCAGGTCGCAGAGCTCAATGCCTACTGGGGAGGGCAGACCGCGATCGACAAGCTGGCGCGGGTCCTCGATCCGGAAGATGCCGTGAAGTTCCTGAGCGGCGCCATTGGGTGGGGGGCGCCGACCTCGGCCTTGGGCTACTCGGGCAAGAACTACGAATACTTCATGACTGGGGAAAGGGCCTTCGAAGACATCATTGCCGAGATTGATGCGAATATTGAAAAGGCAGAGGAGAAGACCATGGGCAAACCTGGTCCTGACATTCTCCCGCTCTACGATAGGCTCCAGAACTGGGAGGCGATGAAGATCGTGCTGAGGGCATCCATACGGTTTGCAAACCGTTTT
The DNA here is from genome assembly GCA_964353605.1 of uncultured Bacteriovoracaceae bacterium. Lineage (GTDB taxonomy): Bacteria > Desulfobacterota > Desulfomonilia > UBA1062 > UBA1062 > CAYGXB01. The sequence goes on along the minus strand of CAYGXB010000113.1, from coordinate 6,899 downwards.
GCACGGCTTGCCCGCGTTATTGCCGAGAATTTCGAGACAGATCCGAAACGCAAGGAAGAGCTGCTGCGCATCGCCGAGACATGCGAGCGCGTGCCTGCAAAGACGCCCCGCAATCTCCAGGAGTCGCTCCAGTACGATCATTTCATCCAGCTCCTCGCACGCTTCGAGGCGCACGAGGGTGCGTGGCCGGCGCGGCCCGATTATTACCACGGGCCCTACTATGACAAGGACGTGAACATCGATAAGAAGATTACCGCCGATGAGGCCCTCGACCTTATCGGCGAGTTCCTCATCCGGGCTTATGAGTTCGGCGGGTTCGCCCCGCGCTGGGCCAGGGAAGGGCTGCAGGGCATCACGGGCACCTGGGTCTGGACGCTCGGCGGCGTGAAAAAGGATGGGAGCGATGCCTGCAACGACATGACCATCGCGCTGCTCCAGGCGGCACGCCTGGTAAGGGTGGCCAATCCGACCTTCGCCTTCCGGTGGCATCCAAGAGTCAAGGACGAGGTGATGCGCGAGATCTTTGAATGCATCCGCCACGGGCTCGGCTACCCATCCATGAGGAACGATCCCATTTTGATAGCCAACGCCATGCACTGGCATGGCCATCCGTTGGAAGAGGCCAGGACCTGGGTCCATCAGGCGTGCATGTCGCCCTGCCCGACGACCAAGCACGGGTTTCAGCCCATGCGCATGGCATCGGCCACGGCCAACTGCGCCAAGATCGTCGAATATGCCCTCAACAACGGGTACGACCACGTAGTCAACATGCAGATGGGGCCGAAGACCGGTGATGCACGTACGTTCACGAACTTCGAACAGCTCTTTGCCGCCTGGGTCAAGCAGATGGAATGGCTCTTCAGCACGTTGGTGCGCACGGTGAACCTTGGCCGGTACAAGGACCCGGAATTTTTCGGCCGTCCATTCCTTTCCTCCATATCCGAACGGGCTGTGGAATCGGGCCGGGATGCGGTCAGCCCCATCGGCGAACGCGGGAATGCCTGGATCACAGCCTTCACGTGGGTGGAGAACGCCGACAGCCTGGCCGCCGTCAAGAAGCTCGTCTTTGACAAGAAGAAGTACACCATGCATGAGCTCGTCGACGCTCTGGAAGCCAACTGGGAGGGTCGCGAAGAGATGCGGCTCGACTTCGTCCGGAATGCGCCCAAGTGGGGCAACGACGATGACTACGTTGATTCAGTCATGATCCGCTGCCTGGAGGAATGCGCCCGTTTTTCCAAAGAGATCAAGTGTCCGTGCGGGAACAACTGGCCGATTCTCCCGGAGAATGTGAGCGGCAATATCCACTATGCCAACATCGTCGGCGCATTGCCCAACGGACGGAGATTGGGTGATGCCCTCTATGACGGCGGTATATCTCCCGGCCCCGGACTCGACAAGAAGGGTCCGACGGCAGTGCTCAAATCCTGTGCAAAGATCGACCATATCGGTCACGGTCGAGCATTCCTCCTCAACCAGCGGCTTTCACCCACCCAGCTCGCCGGCGAAAAGGGCTACCAGCTCTGGAGGGCATACCTCAAGACCTGGTCGGACCTGGGCATCGATCATGTCCAATTCAACATGGTGTCCGATACCACCCTGCGGAGTGCGCAGAAGAATCCGGAGAAGTACCCTGAGCTCATCGTGCGGGTGGCGGGCTACAGCGCGCACTTTGTGGATATCAGCCGTAAGACCCAAGACAATATAATCCAGCGTACCGTCCAAGGTATTGGATGAGACGGGGGGAGAGTAAAGACCGCGGGATGGAAGTGCTTTTTCCTGGGGCAAAAAGGGGCGCGCGACGCTTAAAACGCATGCTGAAGCCGCCCCGGTCCTCAGGGGGAAGTGAAGTGAATGCAAGGAGGAGATCATGCAGTGTACGGAATGTAACTATGAAGCCCCGGTGAGCAAGTTCCGCTACCTTTACAATGCGCGGATTGACGCCTCGATTTCACTGAGACAATGCCCCAACTGTCAGGCGTGGCTCGGTGTGGATGAATTGCAGGGAACGGCCCTCCACAAAGTGGGTGCAGGTGAGACGCCGTGGGGAAAATCTGCCGGGATCGAGAATCTGGCGGAAGATGCACGGACAAAGGTATAGACGCTGCCTTGAGAAAGGGATCGAGCGCATACGAAAACTGCGGACAGCAGGTTTTCAGGGAGGACGGATAGTGGAACTTACGTGTCATAAGTGCGGTTTTAACGCCAACTATCTCGAATTTCCCTACCTCTGCATGAACGGCTGCCCGGCGTGTGGGGAATCCGATCTGCGCCGCTGTCCCCAGTGCGGTGCGGAGTGTGTTTTTTCGCGGGCCGAGAGCCTCGAGAACGAACAAGGGCAGATGAAGGAGCTCTCCATGCGACTCGCCCGCATACCCAAAACCAGGGATCCGACGCTTTTGGCAGAGGCAAAGGCGATGATCGTTCAGTTGCGCGAGATGAATATCCGGTGGAACATCAAAGAGCTCCATTGCTTCCTCAACGAGCGGCAAAAGGAGCTCTTTTTCTAAAAACGCTAGATTATGAGGGTGGACGCTTGTAGCGGAACCATGCGCGGAGATCATGGCCACGATGCAGCAAAAAATTGAAAAGGGCTTTAAGCCCAGCATAGCTGTTCCCAAAGCAGAGGAACACTTCTTCCTGAAGGCCGACGTGATTGAGAACCTGGAGATGATTCGGAAACTCTCTGCACGTCACCCGGTCAACGTCCTCGTGGTCGGGAAACAGGGTTGTGGAAAATCGACTTTGGTCCGCCAGTTTGCAGCACGCAACTCGCGGCCGCTGGCTACCTTCCAGATCGGTATCCTGTCCGAGCCGGGGCAGCTCTTCGGCGAACACCGGCTCAAAAACGGTGAAACGTATTACCAGGAGTTCCTCTTTCCGCAAGCGATCCAGACCCCGGGCTGCGTCATTCATCTGGAGGAGATCAACCGGCCCGAACATCCCAAGGCCTTGAACATGCTCTTTTCCGTCCTCGCGGAGGACCGCAGCGTATGGATCGACGAGATGGGACACATCAAGGTGGCGGACGGGGTGGTCTTTTTCGCCACCCTGAACGAAGGCGAGGAGTTCGTCGGCACCGAGATGCTCGATGCAGCCTTGCGGGACCGCTTCTACGTCACAACGCTCGACTATCTGCCGGGCGATGTGGAGGCCAAGGTCCTGTGCCTCAAGGCAGGAATCGACGAGGCTGAAGCGCTGACCATCGTGAATGTGGCCAACAGATTGAGGAGTAACAAACACGAACCCATGGTCGTATCCACGCGACATACCCTCATGATCGCCGAAATGGCCAGCTTGGGGGCCCCGGTGAAGGATGCCTTCATCGCAAGCCTGCAAATGAATTCTGACATCCTCGAGTCCTTGCTTCTCTCCCTGCACCTGGAACTCGGCGCCAGGGAGAAGGGGGCCGGAATGGAATATCTGACGTATTGAACAGGAGATGGAGAAGGTGCTGAAGGGAAGCAGTGAGACCATCGATAGCAGATGCCCTCCCCACGAAGGGATCTCCGAGTACTGGCGAAGGAACACCTCGCCTTGGGAGGCCGTGGAGCTCGCCAATCTCCTGAAAGCTTTGCGCAAGGTTGCCGGGCATTTGGGGCCGAATATCGGGAACATCGAATACGCTGGTATGTCACGGGGGGACAGTTCCGCCATCGTCCTCGATCCCGCGGAAGTCATGGGCCGCTATCCGGTTCCGCCTGCACAAGTGGATGCCCTCGTTGGGCTGGTCATCCACGAGGGTCTCCACCAGGTCGAATGGAGCGAGCATGTCTGGAAGCTCCTCGAAAATGATTTCACGCACATGGCTCCCCATGCGGTGGTAAGGTTCCAGAAGATCATCCAAACCGGCGAAGATATCTATGTCGACTACGCTGTCCAAGAATCCGTCCTGAGCCTGTATCTCCAAAAGGCTAGGAGGAAGGCCATACAGGAAGCCTGGGGAAGGTTATCAACCGGGGAGCCGTCCGTGGATGCGCTCGTCAATCTGTGGTGGGCGAAGATGTCCGGGGAAGGGGCTTCCTTGGTTATGAGCGCTATCTACACGGAACCCCTGGCTGCACTTGTATTCCTCACGCACGAGCTCCTGATCACCCGCAGCACCGAGAGCATCATATCCCGATGCGAACAGCGTGCACTGTGTTACCGGGAGGCCTGGCATACCCTCGAAAAGATGATAGCGCCTTTGAAGATCGTTGATAAAAGGCTCTTGTGGTATCAAGGGCGGGAAGGGCCTGGAGAAGAGCGAGAGCCATTTTGTAAGGGGCGGGCCAGCAGTGCGGTGCTTTCCTCAGAACTCGTCCAAGAGATCAAGATCCACCTAGCCGCCACTTCGGCGGACATCACGCCGCTCATCTACTCCGCATTAGGCTCTGAGCGAGAAGATGTCATCCCGACCTCGCGCTGGGACTATCAGATTTCCGCCCATCCGGTTATAGACCGGGGTCTCGTTGGACGCTTGAAGACCATATTCCTGGGATATTCGGAGCGCGAGACGGCATGGAGTCGGGGTCTGCCAAGCGGCAAACTGGACGCCCGGCGGCTCTACCGGGCCGCCATCTCGGACAGGTGCTTCAAGCGTCTCGATGCTAGACCGTCCATGGACTGGAACGTGACCCTCATCATCGATGCAAGTGGTTCAATGCGCGGCCCCAAGTGGCGGATTGTAGAGAACACGGTCGCCGCTATCCATAAAGCGCTCACCGGCTACCGGAATCATTTCCAGGCCTATGCCTATTTCGAGAGCGACGGGATCTGCATGATCTCATCGCTTACCAAGGGCAGACAGCTCCTGTCCGTGCCCCCTACCGGTCAGACGGCTTCCGGGCAGGCACTCATCGCCGCTGCCCTCTTTATGCCCAAGGACAGGAAGCGCAGACTCCTCATCCACATCACCGACGGGGAAGCCAATCTCGGATGCGATGTCCAGCTCGGCATCGACTATTGCAAAGCCAAGCACATCACCCTCGTGACGCTCGGGTGCGGCTGCAAAGACCAGAACGCCATGCGGGCGCAGTACAGCAACACCATCCAATTCATCGACACCTTCCGGCAACTCCCCCTCGCCGTGGAGCGTCTCATGAAGTGGTCATTCATCTATGACGAGCGCCGACCACCCCTTGGATTTCATCAGCTGCAGGGGGGAAAAGCACAAAAGCAGGATCAAGAGGAGGACAACAGGTAAGGAGGACCGGCGATGAAGGTCAGTGAAGCCGTGAAGAGCTTTTTACTCTCTGAGGCCAGATCCAATGTCCTGGCTACGACGGACAGACAGGGGAAGGTGAATGTTGCTACCTTCGGATCGCTGCAGCTCACCGATGACTCATCGCTCATGATCATGCTGGGTGATAACCGTTCGTACGCCAACCTCCGGGAGAATCCTTATGCCGCCTGCATGGTGACCCTGCACGGGAAGACGGGTCTGGCAATGGAGGGGTGCCGTCTGTATCTGAAGGTGCGCTCGATCGAAGACGGGGGCGAGAAGTGGGAGGAGGCCAAGGCATTGATCAAGGCGCGTATCGGGGCCGGGGCTGATATGCTGAAGCACCTCGTCTGGTTCGATATTCTCGAGGCCAGGCCGATCCTCGATTTCGGCCAGGGGATTTAGCGCTCGAACGCATATGATTGGTTTCCCTGATGGTGCAGATGATGCTGAGTAGGCATTGCGCGGAAGGAGGCGAAGATGGCGGGAGATGAAATCCTCTTGAAAGAGGTGCGATCCCATGTGGGGACGCTCACGTTCAACAGACCGGAGAAGAGGAACGCACTCTCCCTGGATCTGCTGATCAAGATCCATATGACATTGCAGGAGTGGGACGAGGACGGGGAAGTCCGGGTGGTGGTCATAACAGGCGGAAGTGGGAAGGCGTTTTCCTCGGGATACGATATTGCGGCCATCCCCACGGAGGTGACCCCCGAGATCGCAGAGCTCATGAAGCACAAGAACCCTTTGAAACTCGCCATGGAAAGCGTGGAATGCTTTCCCTATCCGACGATTGCCATGTTGAACGGGTATGCCTTCGGGGCAGGGCTCAACCTGGCCATGTGTTGCGATATCCGGATCGCCGCCGATGACATCAGCGTTTCCATGCCGCCTGCCAAGCTCGGGCTTGTCTATCATCCGGATGGGATCAGGCAGTTCATTGAAGTGGTGGGCATGGCCAGGACAAGGGAGATCTTCTTCACCGGCAGGACCTTTCGCGGCCGGGAGATACAGGAAAAGGGCCTGGTGGATTACCTCGTCCCCGCGCACGAACTGCATTCCGTGACTTACACCCTGGCAGAGGAGATCGCCGCGAACGCCCCGTTGTCGCTGAAAGGGACGAAGCGGATCATCAACATGTTCTGTGCCAGCCATGCCTTGAAAGGTAGAGACCTCAAGGAGGCGGAGGAACTTCTCAACGAGGCCTATAACAGCAAGGATCTCGTGGAGGGCCAGACCGCGTTTTTTGAGAAGCGCAAACCGCGCTTTACCGGACGGTAGGAATTACTTCCCCGGAAAGGGTGACGAAGGAAGATGGAAGATACCATTCAAATGGCTGCGGAAACCATCAGGCAAGGCACAGCTGGTGTGGCGTTGAGTGGTGCCGGGATATCCGCTGAGAGCGGGATATCGACCTACCGTGATCCCGGGGGGCTGTGGGATCGCTACCGGGAAGGGGCAACCGATGGCATGCTCGGGGTGATCATGCATCACCCGCATGAGGCGCCCCATATCCTGCGTGATTTCTTTAACCGGTTGAAGGCCGCCAAGCCTAATCCTGGCCACCTGGCGCTGGCCGAATTGGAGCAGATGGGCTATATAAGATCCGTCATCACCCAGAACATCGATAACCTGCACCGCGAAGCAGGAAACACGAAGGTCTACGAGCTGCACGGGAACATCTACCGCTTGCGGT
>CAYGXB010000112.1:0-9073 GCA_964353605.1 uncultured Bacteriovoracaceae bacterium | reverse complement strand
CCGCGGTGCGGCTCTTCTGCAGCCGCTTCAGTCAGTATGGTTTTAATACCAAGGCCATGTTCCCGGTCTACGGCATGGCAGAGGCCTCCCTTTTGATAACTGCCCCGCCGGAAGGCACCCAGACGGTGTACCGCGTCATTGACCGGGATGCCTTTACCAAGATGCATGTGGCCATAGATCCGAAAGGCGACGACCCAAGCATCGAATTCGTGGATGAAGGCTATCCGGCCATGGGCATGGAGATCAGGATCGTCGATGACTATGATAAGATAGTGAAGGAGACCGTGGTCGGACACATCCAGATCAAGGGCCCCAACGTTACCAACGGTTATTACAAGAATGACGAGGCCAACCGGGAACTGTTCTGTGGTGAGTGGCTTCGCACGGGTGACCTCGGGTTTATAAAGAGCGGCCGGCTCACCGTCACGGGCAGGTATAAGGATGTCATCTTCGTCAATGGACAGAACTACTATTCCCACGATATCGAGGAGGAATTGCAGCTTCTGCCTTTCGTGGGATTCAAAAACATGGCCATATGCGGGGTGACGGATCATGAGAAGGGCGCAGAGAAGATCGTCCTGTTCATGAAGAGTAAGCGGTCGAAGGAGGAACTCCTCGATCTCCTCGTCAAGATCAACGAACACCTTGGTAAGAAGATCAAGGTAGGCATCGATGCGATTGTCCCGCTCAGCGATATCCCGCGCACAACGAGCGGGAAGGTCCAACGGTTTATCCTGCGGGATCGGTATGCGGCAGGCGATTTCCGGGACAGGGAAGTGAAGCGTATCGAAGGCATCTGGGGGGTCGGCGAACGGTATGAGACCATCCCCGAGGCGAGGACGGAAGTGGAACCGTCGCACCAGCGGCAGATCAATCTGAGAGGGCTCATCGAGGATCTTCCTCTTGCCATGGCTGAGGGCGATAGAACACAGTTCATCCCCATGTTCATCAAGACCCTGCCGGAGGTCTTGCGGATTGCCACCATCCTAAACCCGAATGGCGGCATCCTGCATGTGGACGAAGACGGCTTCGAATGCATGCAGACCTATGCCTCGCTCATCCAGAGCGCGGAGTGTGTCATGGGAGGTTTAAGGGAAGGGGGGTTAAAACCCGGCGACCAGGTCATCCTCCAGGTCGAGGATTCGCGGGAATTCTTGAGCGCCTTCTGGGGGGCCGTGCTCGGCGGCTTCATCCCCGTGCCTTTGCCGATTCCGGGCGGATTTCCCATCAGCGAAGGCATGGAAAGGATTACCAAGGTCTGCCAGGTCCTTGACCGGTTCTGCATCATCACCGATCAGCCCACCAAGCGCTACCGCTCGCTGGGGGAAGTCATTATCCTGGATATCCGTAATCTCCTGGTCCATGCCCCGGATAAGCATCACCACCGGCCGAGGCCGGATGACACCGCCTATCTCCAGTTTTCTTCCGGATCAACCGGCGACCCGAAGGGCGTGATCCTCACCCACATGAACCTCCTGTGTACTATTGACGCCTCGGCGCGGGGCATGTTCGATGTTCGGGGACCGGATATTAGGCCGTTCACCGGTTTCGCTTTGCATATCCTCAAACGAAGGACAAGCGGCAAGAAGCGCGAAGGGCTGCTCAGCAAGGCGATCGCACGTTTCTCCAAGACAGCCCTGGCCGAGACGCTCGCGGGTAATAAATTTGGCAAGGACATCCTCGATACCCTTCTCATCCTAGGCGGAGTGCAGGTCTCATCCCGTTTGCATATGCGCTTCGATGATATTAAGATCGTGAATTGGATGCCGTATTCGCATGACATGGGCCTCATCGGCTTCCATCTGGCGCCCACCTTGGCCGGCATGGACCAGATCAAGCTCGAGCCGAAAACCTTTGTCCTGAAACCGGCGCTGTTCCTGCGGCTGATAGACCGCTACCGCGCTTCGCATGTCCCCAGCCCGAACTTCGGCGTACAATGGCTGACCACCCAGGTGAACGAGGAAGAGATCAAGGGGATCGACCTCTCCTGCATCAAGGCCTTCTGCAACGGGAGCGAGCCGATCTCTCCCTCGATCACGCGGGCATTTATTGAGAAATTCAAAAAGTACGGTTTCGATCCGCGGGCCATGTATATGGCCTATGGTATGGCCGAGGCCTCGCTCCAGGTTACGGCCCCGCCCATATTCACTGACCCAATCTTCCACCGGGTGGATAAGGATGTGTTCGTCAGGGAGCAGATCGTCCTGCCCATCAAGGCAGAGGAGGGCAGCCTGGAATTGACCGATGTGGGCTATCCGGTGGCCGGTATGAAGATCAGGATCGTGGACGACAATGACAACCTCGTGCATGAGAACGTGATCGGCCACATCCAGATCCAGGGACCGCATGTGGTCCAGGGCTACTTCAACAACCCTGAGGCGAACAGGGACCTCTTCTGCGGCAAGTGGCTCAGGACCGGCGACATGGGTTTCATGCGTGGTGGGAGGATCACGATTACGGGTCGGCGCAAGGATATCATCATCGTCAACGGCCAAAATCTCTATGCCCACGATATCGAGGAACACATCAAGCGCGTTCCGGGCATGGCCTTCAGGGAGTTCGCCATCTCGGGCCTCAGGCATTTTGAATCCGACAGCGAGAAGGTCATCCTCTTCATCAATACCATGGAATCCAGGGCTGCCTTGGCCTCCATGCTCTCCCGGATCAACGATGCACTCATAGCCTCGATCGGCATCAAGATCGATTTCATCGTGCCCGTTTCCGAGATCCCGCGCACGCCCTCTGCCAAGGTGAAACGCTATCGGCTGCGTGAGCAATTCGAGAAAGGGGTTTTCCACCAGATCGTGGCCCTCGATGATGCCGCAGCAATGCTGAGTAGCGCCCGCGATGAGCAAGGGCACAAACTCACCGAGATGGAGTGCAGGATCATCGATATCTGGCGCGCGATCCTCGGGGTGGACACCATCGGGAAGCTGGACAACTTCTTCGATCTCGGCGGCAATTCGCTGCGGGCAACCAAGGTCGTCTCCAGGATCCGCGAGGAATTCAACCTCGAGATACCTTTGCGGACCATCTTTGAATATCAGACCATCGAGTCCTTTGCTTATGCGATCGAATCCCTCACAACCGGCGGCCAGGCGCAATTCCCGCCCATCACGCCGATCGATAAGAAAGAGTGCTATGAGGTATCCCATGCCCAGAGGCGGCTGTGGCTCCTGGACAAGGTTGTGCCTGACAGCCCCGTCTACAATATTGCCGGTGCAGTACTCTTAGAAGGCGTGGAGCTCAACTTCGATGTCCTGAAAATGGCCCTGCAGAACCTTGTCGACCGGCACGAGACCATGCGCACAGTCTTCAGGACGGCGGATAGTATCCCGGTTCAGGTGATCGCGGATTCCCTGGAGCTTCCTATGCCGATCATTGATCTCTCACGGAAAAAGAACAAAGATGAACAGCTCAGCGGGATCATCGAAGCCGAGAAGCTCAAGCCGTTCAACCTCGAAACGGGGCCATTGTTCAGGATTACCGTTGTGAGGCTGACGAAGACCAAACACGCAATCGTCATTGCCATGCACCACATCATCTCGGATGGTTGGTCCATGGCCATCTTGGTCCAGGAGGCAGTGGGGAATTATCTTGCCTTCATCCAAGGCAAGCCGTCGCCCTTCCCGCCATTCGCGGTTCAGTATAAGGACTTCGCCATCTGGCAGAATGAGATTCTCTCAAGCGAGGCGATCAAGAAACAGGAGGCCTATTGGCTCGATAAACTCAATGGAGAGCTTCCGGTCCTGAATCTGCCGACCGGCCGAGTGCGTCCCGCCGTACAGACCCAGAATGGTGCCACCCTAAGGATGCACATCGATAAGGATCTCCCCACGCGACTGAGGGATCTCGCCCGGAAAGAGGATGTAACCCAGTTCATGCTGATGCTGGCTATTTTCAAGTTCCTCCTCCACAAAATCACCGGACAGGATGACATCATCGTGGGCTCCCCGATCGCGGGGCGGAATCAAGCCCAGATAGAGCCGCTCATCGGGTTCTTCGTCAATGTGCTCCCCTTGCGTTCCGACCTTTCCGGTAACCCCACCTTCAAGGAATTTCTCGATCAGGTTAGGCAGACCGCCCTAGGCGCCTATGCCAATCAGGATTATCCGTTCGATAAACTTGTGGAGGTGGTGAACCCCGTACGCGACTTGAGCCGCTCCCCGATTTTCGATGTCATCTTCGATTTCCGCGAGGCCTCGGCCGACCCGTTCGCCAACGTGCACTTCGGGGATATGTCCCTTACCGACATCACCGGTGATGACCCGAATGCCAAATTCGATCTCTTCGTGACCGGCAATGAGGGTGAAGACGGCATCACCATGAAGTTCGAGTATAATGCAGATCTCTTTGAAGCCGCAACCATCGCGCGGATGTCGGGTTATTGCCAGAACCTTATCCAAGAAGTCCTCGCTGCCCCCGAGAAACGTCTATCGGATATGGAGATGCTCGCACCCGAGGATCGAAGCCAGGTGCTCGTAGGCTTTAACCAGACGGCGTGCCCCTTCCCCATGGACAAATGCACCCATGAGCTCTTCGAGGAACAAGCGGTGCTCTATCCGGACAAGGATGCCTTGGTCTTTGGCGAAGAGCGCTTGAGCTATGCCGAGCTCAATGCCAGGGCCAACAAGGTCGCCCGATACCTGCGCGGGCATGGGGTAGGGCGTGGCACCTACGTGGCTATCATGGTGGAGCGTTCCTTTGACATGCTTATCGGCGTGCTCGGCATCCTCAAGGCTGGCGGCGCTTATGTGCCCATTGATGCAGATTATCCAGAGGCGCGCATACAATATATGCTCTCTGAGTTACAATCCCCAGTAGCCATCGTACACGAAACGCTCCTGGAGAACCTTTCCGGCTATGCGGGACATGTCATGTGCCTTGAACGGTTCTGGGAGGTCGCGGATACAATCGATACCTCCAACCTCGAGAATGTAAATACACCTGATGACATAGCCTATGTGATTTATACCTCAGGTTCCACCGGCAAACCCAAAGGGGTGATGGTGCCGCACATAGGGATTGTGAGGTTGGTGAAGAATACGAATTATGCACAGATCACACCCGAAGACCGGTTCCTCCAGGTATCTACGTTTGCATTCGATGCGGCTACCATGGAGTTCTGGGGGTCGCTTGCCAATGGAGGTACACTCTACCTCGTCTCGAGCAGCGATGCGGTGAACCCGGATGCATTAGCCGATCTCTTGCTCAAGCATGAGATCACCATCCTGTTCATCACCACGGTGATGTTCAACCAGCTCGTGGATAACCGCCCGGACGGGATTACGAAGCTCAAGAGCCTCTTGACAGGGGGCGAGATGCAATCGATAGCGCACATGCGTAAAGGTTTCAAATATGTGCAACCCGGGGTGCTGACGCACGTATACGGACCGACGGAGAACACGACCTACTCGACGTATTACCAGGTATATACGCTTCCGGAGGGAATGATGAGCGTGCCGATCGGGTATCCGCTGGCGAACTCATCGGTATATATCCTGGACAAGTACCTCAAACCAGTGCCGATCGGGGTGCCTGGGGAGATCTATGTCGGTGGTTACGGCCTTGCAAAGGGGTACCTCAACGATCCGATGAAGACCGACAAAGCATTCATAGAAAATTCGATCCCGGATGTTGCCGAGAAGATTCTTTACAAAACGGGAGATCTAGGGCTGTGGCTGCCGGATGGTGCGGTCGATATCCTCGGACGTATCGACCAGCAGGTAAAGATACGCGGCCACCGGATCGAGCTCGGCGAGATCGAGGCCGAGTTGCGCAGGCATGAGAAGATCAACGATTGCGTAGTAGTGGTCAAGGACCTGGGCGGCGGGAACAAGTTTCTCGTGGCCTACTATGTCTCCGACCAGGAGATCCCCATCGACGTGCTGCGGGCCTCGTTGAAGAACGAACTGCCGGATTACATGATTCCCAATTTCTTCCTGCGCTTGGCTACTCTGCCACTCAACAAGAACGGCAAGGTGGACAGAGCGGCCCTGCCAGAGCCGGAAGGGCTTCGCCCGCAGATGGCCATAGAATACGTGCCGCCATCGAATGATACCGAGGCCGCCATCGTCAGGATCTGGGAGGATATCCTCGGCATCGAACAGATCGGCATTCGGGATAATTTCTTCGATCTCGGCGGGCACTCGCTCAAGGCGACCCAGGTCCTCTCGCGGATCAAAAAGGATCTGGGATATGAGATCTCCTTAAGGAAGATCTTTGAAGATCCAACCATCGAGGGGATCTGCAAGGCTATCTATCAGGAAAAGGGCAGGGGACTCAGCGAGATAGAGCCACTGCCCACGGCTAATGCCTATGCCCTCTCGCATGCCCAGAAGCGGCTCTGGTTCCTCGATCAGATGCTGCCGAACTCACCGGCCTACAATGTGCCTATATCCCTCATGATCGATGGCCCCATCGAACCTGGGCTCCTGGAGAAGACCATACAGTTGATCATCGACCGGCATGAAACCCTCCGGACGACCTTTACCAGCACCGATGAAGGGCCAGTGCAGCACGTTGCCGAGAACCTGTGGGTCTCCCTCAGGGCAGAGGATGCCTCTGACAGAGATGACAAAGGGCTCGAAGCGCTCGTAACCGAGGAGGCCTTGACCCCCTTCGATCTTGCTAAGGGACCGCTCTTCAGGGCAAGACTCTATAGAGTTTCTGATCAGCGTCACCTGTTTATCTTCAATATGCACCACATCATCTCCGATGGCTGGTCGATCGAAGTGCTCATGAAGGAGATCGTCTTTGGGTATACAGCCCTGACTGAGGGCAAGACGCTCGGTCTGCAGCCTCTACGCATACAGTACAGGGATTATGCTGCCTGGCAGAACAAGCTCCTGGCGGAAGGGGCCTTGAAGGACCAGGAAGAGTATTGGTTGAGGACCCTCGGGGGAGAGCTCCCGGTAATCGACCTGCCGACCGACCGACACCGGCCAACGATGACTACCACCAACGGATCGACCATGCGCTTCGACCTCGATCCGACGCTCTCTTTGGCGCTCAAGACAAAAGCTAAGGAACAGGACGTCACCCTCTTTATGTTCCTCCTGGGAGTGCTTGATATACTCCTGTGCCGGTTGACCGGCCAGAACGATATCATTGTCGGCTCACCCATCGCCGGCAGAAACAACCCGGATCTTGAGCACCTCATCGGCTTCTTTGTGAACACGCTTGCCCTCAGGGCGAACCTGGGCGGGAACCCTGACTTTATCGAGGTTCTCAAACGAATAAAAGAAACCTGCCTTGGGGCGTACGCTAACCAGGACTTCCCCTTCGATAAGCTCATCGACCTCTTAGACCTCCCCCGCGATACGAGCAGGACTCCGATATTCAATATCATGTTTGCGATGCAGGACTTCTCACCGCTCATCCGTATGGCACATATGGGTAAATTCACTTTCCGATCCGTTGAGGGTGAACTGAAGACCACGAAATTCGATATGACCGTGTTTGCCTTTGATATGGGCGATTACGTCTCCATGCGCATAGAATACAACACGGATCTCTTCGATGCGGATACCATTACTCGATTCTTCACTCACTACGCCAACCTCATGCGGGAGGTCATAGCGAGACCATCCGAACCCATATCTCTGTATGCATTTATGGGTAAGGAAGAACGCAAAAAGGTCCTTTCAGAATTCAACGCGACCGAGCATCCCTATCCGCGGGAGAGCACCTTGGTGGAGCTCTTCGAAGCACGGGTGGTGCAGGAAGGTTCCCACCCGGCGGTTGTCTTTGCGGATGAGATGTTGAGTTATGATGAGCTGAATTGCAGGGCAAACATGCTGGCCCATTGCCTGCGGGCATACGGGGTTGGTCCCGGCGTGATCGTCGCTATGCTTATCGAATCTCCCCATGAGACCATTGTGTCCATCCTCGGCATCCAGAAGGCGGGAGGGGCCTATATGCCTATCGATCCCGAATGGCCGGCGGAGAGGATCGAGTTCATGCTCCAGGACAGCCGTGCCTCTGTTGTGATCAGCAAGGCACAGCATATCGCCAAAATTCCCGAGGGCATGCCTGTCCTGTGTGTGGATCAGGACCGGGAAAAGATACAAACCTATAGCGCCAAGAATCCACAGTCGGCGATAACCGCCCAGGATGTTGCCTATGCGATCTATACCTCTGGCTCCACCGGCAAACCTAAGGGGTCATTGGTGCTGCACCGCGGGGTGGTGAACCTCGTATACGGTCTGGAGAAGATCCTGTATGCTTACTACAATGGGCATCTCAAGGTGGCGCAGGTGGCTTCCTTCACCTTCGATGCCTCGGTGCAGCAGATATTCGCAAGCCTCCTCCTCGGACACACCCTCTATCCCATTCCCGCTTCCATGAAGCGGGATATGTCTCAGTTGATCCCATATCTCCTCCAGCACGAGATCGATGTGATCGACGGCACCCCTTCGTTATGGGAGATGATGGTCAATAGCGGCATCATGGATGAGCCGTCACTCAAGCTCAAGCATATCATCATCGGTGGAGAGGCGCTCCCCGTGGATATCTTGAGACGGTATCAAGCAGGCGCATACGGTAAAGCGACCCGCTGGACGAACGTCTACGGCGTAACCGAGAGTAGCGTGGACTCCACGTATTATCTCGCCGACCTCAACGCCTTGAAAGGCAGGACCTATGTCCCGATCGGTGCACCCATCATCAACACGCAGATTTACATCCTCGACAAGGATCTGCATCCGGTGGCCATCGGGGTTCCAGGCGAGATATACATCGGCGGCGACGGGCTTTCCAAGGGGTATCTCAACAATCCGGAGAAGACAGCCCAGAACTTCATATCCAGCCCCTTCAAAGAGGGAGCGCGGCTATACAAGACCGGCGATCTGGGCAAGTGGCTCCCGGATGGGAATATCGAATTCATCGGCCGGATCGATTTCCAGGTGAAGATCCACGGATTCAGGATCGAGTTGGGTGAGATCGAATCCATCCTCGGATCTTATCCCCGAGTCAGCGATTGCGTGGTCGTGGATAAACAGGACGAAGTCGGCAATAAGTATCTGGTGGCCTATTATGTGGCTGAGGAGGATATCCCGGTAACAGAATTGAG
>CAYGXB010000111.1:0-9123 GCA_964353605.1 uncultured Bacteriovoracaceae bacterium | reverse complement strand
ATCTTAGGAAAGCTTGCGCCGCAGGTGGCCGATGAGATCGGTCTCTCCCGTGATGTCAAGGTGGTCATGGGCTCGCCCGATCATCAGTGCGCCTGCATCGGCTCCGGGGCGGTCCGGGACTTCGAGGGGCATATCTATATCGGCACCTCCTCCTGGGTGCAGTGCATCATCCCATTCAAGAAGACCGACCTGCTGCATTCCATCGCCTCCTTCCCGACCTCCATACCCGGCAAGTATTACAGCGTCAACGAACAGGATATCGCGGGGGGCTGTCTCAATTTCCTCTTCGACAACATCCTCTATTATAAGAACAGGCTGTTGACGGGCAAACCCCCGGTCGATCCCTATGCGGAAATGAACGAGATCGCCAAGACCGTCCCGGCCGGCAGTCACAAGCTCATCTTCACCCCCTGGCTGAACGGCGAGCGCACGCCGGTCGACGATAATTCTCTGCGGGGCGGGTTCTTCAATGTCTCGAAGACGACCAATACGGACCACATCGTGCGTGCGGTCCTGGAGGGTGTGGCGTACAATACACGCTGGAGCCTCATGTACGTGGAGCGTTTTATAAAGCGGCAGATGGACCCGATCAACATGGTCGGGGGCGGGGCGAAATCGGATGTATGGTGCCAGATCTTTGCCGATGTGCTCAATCGCGCCATTCGGCAGGTCAAGGATCCGATGCAGGCCAATGCGCGCGGCGCCGCCTTCATCGCCGCGGTGGGCTTGGGGCATATCCGGTTCGAGGACATCCCCAACCTCATTGAGTATGAGCATATCTATCAGCCGCATCCTGAAAACAGGAAGATCTACGGCGAGCTCTTCCGGGAGTTCGTGAACATCTACAAGAACAACAAGGCCATGTACCGGCGGCTCAATCGGATTTGATAAAAAACTCACATCAGATTTGAATACGGTCCCTCATTTCTTTAAGGTAAACCCCGTGCTATGACGGTGGTTTACCTTGATGAAAGTATCGGAATCAAGTCCCAGAACCCATGCAACAAAGGCTCAAGACAATATCTCTTGTTTGATCTCTAAATTTTGGGGAAAGTTCTGCCTACAACATCTTGACAATATATAGGGTGTGGTTATTATAAAAATATAGTAATCTGTTAGAAAAATTATTGCAATACAAAGATGAGATTCACGACGAGCATCAAGGATGATATCCCAATTTATAAGTCTATTCACCTGTCGTAGCGGAGCTATCTCGCTTGGATAACCCTTCGTTGATACCCTATCTGGCTGGCTCAGGAAGCCCCATTTCCCTGGAAATTTCCGCATATCCCAGTCCCCTGAGCCATGAGGAGACATCCCGGTTCACCTTTGGGCTCGTAAGCGACACAGGCCCCTTGTCGCGCATCCTTGTCGCGAGCGTGAAAAGCGATGCCGGCAATACGTTAAAACCGGTATTCCTCCTGCTCTCCAGAGATGATTATCGATGCGTCAATGATCGAATCGGTTCGCTGACCAACCCCGATATTGAAGCAAGCTGGCAGAGTGCCTTTCGAAACCGCCGAAAGAATGGATCGATCACCACCGTGTCAGCCCAGGTAGATGCGAGCGGAGATCTCGTTCCTTTCCGGTCGCTTTTTTTCTGCAAGCGCCGGAAGCAGTTCTTCCATCCCCCATGCCCCTATTGCGGCCAGGCGCTTGAGCTCTGTAAGAATGATGAAACCCTGAAGCAGGCCGGTCTCAAATCCTATGCCATATCCCTAAAGCGCTACCTTACTTGTACGGTATGCGGGAGCAGCAGGAAGGTCTTTTACGCCTACATACCGGATTCCACCGATCCGGTAGCTGTTAAGGGACTTGCTGATCTCATCATGGGATTTGGTGAGCTCAAAACAGGGGATCTTCCCTGCCTCGCTTGTTCTGAACGTCAGGCGTGTTATGGGGATAAGCAGGTTCTTTCATTAATGATTCCGGTGGCCTTCTATCCTTTCTACATGCTGATATGCGAGGCTGCATCGCTGAATGCTCTCGATTTCCTCTCCCTGATCTCAGGTGAACCTTTTGAAGATCTGGAACAAGGCTTGGCCGAAGAGGGTGAATATACGCGACAAAGATACGTGCGTCTTCTCAAAGAACATGCCGTCTCGGGGCTTCTGTTTGCTGAAGATGAGAGGTGTTTTCTGGAAATTCTCTACCTTAAGCTCTCCTTCCTCGGGGAGGTCGCGCGGTATGTTCTTTCAGGGGCAGAGAAGTCTGGTTATCCAGAATTCGGGCCATCCCTCGCGAGAATGTGGGTGAGGATCGACGATCAGAGCAGCCTCTTGCCTGCTTATTGGAATTTCCAGCTCGTGATGAGCGATATGGATCTGGAAATACCCGAGGTGTTTCCCATCTCCGGCGCTTACTGCGTTACGCATGTCCTGGGCATACTCTGGTTCCATGCACTCCTAAGGAACCGCACTCAGGATCTCCGTGCCATCAACCGAGGCCTCACTCAAATGTTGAAAGAGAGAGAAACAAGCGTCGATAAACCAATCTTTCAGCCGGAAAACATTTTCTGGGAGCCGAGGCCGGTGCCACAGAAGTGGCGAGGGCTCTGGGAGAAGGCGCTCGGCCTGGGCGGCGCCATCCTCGTGGAGGCCGGAAAAGGAACCTTCGCGGAGCAAAAATTCTGGTCTTCGTATGATGAGCTCAGAGATGAGATCCGAAGGGAGCTTTTTGCCCCTGTTGCTCAAGCGGCGCATGCAGTTGCCCGGGAAGAAAAGGCAGACAATACTGAAATCGGGCGCATTCTCAAAGGTATCCGCACCCGATGGGCAAAAACATCCCATCCTGAAAAAGCAGAGAAATTCCAGGAGACCATGGTCATATCATCCCCCGGAGCACAATCGGCCCAGCCTGAAGCGGTTCTCGAGACCGTGATCCTCGCGCCGGAAAAGGCGCCCGTTCTTGAAGAGGCATCCGAGACGATCGTCCTTCCGTCCCAGCCAGCGCCGCCGGCCATTGAAGAGGATTTCAGCACCGAGACGGTCATCATGGAGCATTCCCCGATTTCAGCGCTAGTTAAGCCTGCTGATGCCATGCAAGAAACTGTGCTTATCGGCCCGGAGAGAGCCAAACCCGCCGTGCAGACCGAGGCGTCCCTGACACCTGGAGGAGATGATCTTACCGAGACGGTCATCATGGGAGCCCCAACACAGGTCGAGCCTGCCCTGTCGCCGAAAGCCCCAACCCTTAAGGACGATGATGGACTGGCAGAGACGGTTATCCTGAAACCGCAGAAGCAATGAATAAAAGCTCAATCCCTCCGACCCCACTTGGCCCCCCTGAATGCTCAGGGAGGACGCGGGTCATCCCTGGCCCACGCCCTGCGGACGCACCTTTGAGGCTTCCAAATTTACAATCCTACAAAATAGTGAGCTTTTCATGATTACCATGCCTGCAATTGAAGATCTTGCAGACACCATCAGGCAACTCTATGCGAGAGAGCCGTCACAGGCGGAGCCCTTGATCGAGGCTTATCTGCAGGGAGAACTACAAGGACTCGATCCGAGAGAGCGTCTCATGGTGCTTGCTCGTCTTGAGATGGTGTTTTCAAAGGCGGAACCAGGCTCAGCCACAGGCTTCGACGAAGACTTCACGAAAAGTCTTTTGCCCCTGCTCCTGGGCAGGGATATTGCGGCAACGGATCTTCCGACACAGGAGCTTCTCACGCGACTGGCTCAATCCCTGAACACCATCTTCAATACGCTCAATGAGCTGATCAAGGTTATCAATACAACGCTTGGCGGGAGTACCTCCGGTGATGAGACCATCCGGCAGATCATCGGCGGGAGTTTAGAGGCCGAGGGTGAGCGGCGCTCGCTCGAAGAATATCTCGACCAGATCAGGAAGGCGTTCCTCACAGCCCAGCAGGCTTCCAAGGATGCGACACGGACAATAGCCTGTTATATCCTCAACGAGCTGGACCCGAAGGGCATGGAACAAGCCACTGGGGGGTTTAGGATCGGGCTTCTCAAGAAGGCCGAGGCATTCGACCTCTTCGAGGAGAAGTACCAGCGGGTCAGGAAATGGTTCGACTCGGAGCGTTTCCTGCTGGACTTTCTCAGGCAGTTCGAGAAGTATTGCCAAAAATCATTTTCATGATTGGGGGTGCACAATGAAAAAGGCCGTTTTTTTCTGTTTGATCCTCGTTCCCTTCATCTGCTCATGCGCCACGACGCCCTCCCAACCGCCTACCGCCAAGTGGGAGTATGAGAAAGATGCGATAACCCTTACCTTGAAAACGGACAAACAGCTCAATCTCAAGGACAGGAAACCGCATACCCTGGTAGTCTGCGTCTACCAGTTGAAAAGCCCCAACGCCTTCAGCCAGCTTGCTGGTGATCGCAGCGGGCTCTACAAGCTTCTCGAGTGTCAAGTGTTCGACCCCAGCGTGGCGGTAAGCAAGCAGATCATCGTGAATCCCGGCAAGGATGTGAATACGAAGCTGGATAGGGCCGAGGGGGCAACATATGTCGCCATCGTTGCGGGATATTATTCCATAGAGAAAGAAAAGATCGTGCGAATCTACAAGATCCCGGAGGTCAAGGAGAAGAAGTGGTTGATCATGTCCTCCAAGACCCCTAAACCAGGAAAACTCGATATCAATCTCATTCTGGATCCTTTGCAGCTCCAGGATCCTAAGCCGATCAAAAAACCGTGAGAAGGGACACGAGCATGGAAAGACCACTTTTATGGCATCAAGGGCTGTTTCTCCAGCCCCAGCACTTTCAGTTATCGGACATCTATCATCAAGCGCTGCTCACTCCTCTCTATAAGCACCTCATGCCCCACCTCTGGGGGGTTGGGAAAATGGAGATCAGGCAGGCATCCCTCGGGACAGGGAGTTTTCAGTTTGCTTCCGGAGAGTTCGTCTTTCCGGATATGACCTATGTTGTTGTTCCGGATAATGCCGTAGTCGAACCGCGCACATTCAAAGATGATTGGGTCGATGGGGGCAGACCGTTCCCCGTTTATCTCGGTATCCGGAGGTTCAACCCCGTGGGTGAGAATGTCACCACAATAACGGGGGTTGAAGGCCTCACGGGTGTGAACACCCGTTTTGTTGTATCTTCCGATACGGAGGAAGTCAGGGACCTCCATGAAAACGGACCCCCGGCCCAGGTCAGGCGGCTCAAATACGCATTGAAGATCCTCTGGGAAACGGAAAAAGACCGGTTCGGCGACTATGAGATCATCCCCCTTGCGCAGCTTGAGCGTCAGGGAGACGCGGTCGTGCTCTCCGAGAATTTCATCCCGCCCAGCCTCAACCTGAGCGCTAATGTTACGCTCGAGAAGATAGTCAAAGAGATCAGGGATCAGATTGCTTCCCGAGGATATCAGCTCGAGGGCTTTAAGCGCGACCGAGGCATTCATACGGCGGAATTCGGCAGCCGGGACATGGTCTATCTCCTGGCGCTGCGTTCGCTCAACCGCTATATCCCCCAGCTCTTCCATATAATCGAGGCTACGGCCCATCCCTGGACAGCGTACGGTCTGTTCAGACAGCTCATCGGCGAGCTTTCCAGCTTTTCCGAGCAGTTCACCGTCACAGGCGATACCCAGGGCGGCGCAGGTGAACTCCCGAAGTACGATCACCAGAACCTCTGGCAGTGCTTCGCACGGGCGCAGAGTGTGATCATAGCCCTGCTCGACGACATCACTGCCGGACCGGAGTATATCTTCACCCTCCAGTATGACGGTACCTACTATTCATCCGAGCTGCCGCCAGCCATCTTCGAAGGTCGGAACCGCTTCTTCCTAGTTGTGGAGAGCGCAACCGATGTGCGGGCGGTCCTGAACACCCTGAGCGTAGGGGCGAAGCTGAGCTCACGCGAGAGTTTGCCCATCCTCATCGTACGGGCGCTCCCCGGAGCCGGTATCGAGCATCTCGAACGGCCGCCTCAGGAACTCCCACGGCGAACAAACGCCCTGTATTTCCAGATCGATCAGCATGGTGACCAGTGGGCAAGTATTCAGAAGGGACACAATATCGCGCTGTTCTGGGATTCGGCGCCGGAAGACCTGAAGGTTGAACTCATGGTGGTCGGAAGGGGTTAGCCATGCATTTATCTGAAACGCTCATGGACGTGATCGCCTATGTGGTCTACTTCCTAAAGACCGCTGAGAAGAAGCAGCCGCCTTATGACCAGGTAATGACTAAGATAGTTCAGCTCTTGTCCGAGTCACAGAGGACCGCCTCCGATTTCTCACCCGAGGATTACGACCAGGCGCGTTTTGCCATATGTGCTTGGATAGATGAGGCTATCATGAATTCCCCATGGCACGAGAGGATTACCTGGCAGCGGGAACCACTCCAGCTGAGGTTCTATAAGACCACGAATGCAGGCGAACTCTTCTTCGAGCGCCTGAATACCCTGGCCCCGCACCAGAACGATGTACGTGAGGTATACTACCTCTGCCTCGCAATAGGCTTCATGGGTCGTTATTGCAAGGACGAGGATAGATTCCTTCTGGATCAGCTCAAGACCTCCAATCTGAAAGTTCTCACTGGCAGCTCCATCAGTATTCCCACCCTCAGGAAGGGCGAGCTGTTCCCGGAGGCCTATCCGGCAGAAACCGCAGCGATGGTCCCCAGGAAGGCCCACACTCGTTTCTCTCTGATCGATGTCTCATTCGTCGTCTTCCCGGCGGCACTCTTCGGCGCACTGTACATCATCTATGTCTTTGTCCTTTCTAATGTGAGCCACACCTTATTTAATCTGGTGCCATAACTATGATGAGAAAAATTCTGAAATACACCCTTATTGGTTTATCGGCCCTTCTTGGCATCCTGCTTGTGTTCGGAATTGTCCTGGTTCTCGACTGGCCCTGGTGGGTGGGTTTCTTCATCTTGGTGGGTCTCCTGGGTATTGGTATCGCCATTTATCTGATCCGGCAGGTATGGTTGAAGAAACGCGAGCAGAAGTTCGTGAGCCAGATCATCGAACAGGACGAAGCCCACCGCAAATCCTTGAAAGAGGAGGAACAAAAGAATCTCTCCGACCTCCAGGCGCGTTTCAAAGAGGCCGTTGCTGCGCTCAAGGGCTCCCACTTGAAGAAGCACGGTAACCCTCTCTATGTACTGCCGTGGTACATGGTCATCGGCGAGAGCGGATCGGGCAAGACTACCGCCATAAAAAGTGCCAAGCTTTCTTCCCCGTTTGCCGAGATGACGCAGGTCTCCGGTATCTCCGGGACGAAGAGCTGCGACTGGTGGTTCTTCGAGCAGGCCATCATCATCGACACCGCCGGCAGGTACGCCATCCCCATTGACGAAGGCAGGGACAAGGATGAATGGCAGAGATTCCTGAACCTCCTCACCAAGTATAGGAGGAGGGAACCGCTCAACGGTCTGGTGGTCACGGTGGCTTCCGACCGACTCCTCCAGGCGGGGGGAGAAGCATTGGAGGAGGATGGCCGTCAGATCAGGCGCCGGATCGACGAGCTCATGCGCGTGCTCGGCAGCAAGTTTCCGGTCTATGTCCTTGTAACAAAGTGCGACCTCGTCCAGGGTATGACGCAGTTCTGCGATCAGCTTGATGAGGAGCTCCTCAAGCAGGCCTTCGGCGCCATCAACCACGACTCCAGCCAAGACTATCCCGGTTTCATTACCCGCTCTATGCATACCATTCGGGAACGTCTGGCAGCCTTGCGACTCCTCATCTTCCATAAGTTGGAGACTAAGACCCTGGATCCTGCTCTGCTTCTCTTCCCAGAAGAATTCTCCCGGCTGAAGGTTGGGATCGACGCCTTTATGCAGGGGGCATTTCAGGTGAACCCATACCAGGAAACCCCGATGCTCAGGGGCATCTTTTTCTCAAGCGGCCGTCAGGAAGGCAGCCCGTATTCGCACTTCCTGAAAGCCCTGGGTCTTATCGAAGACCGCCAGGTTCTCCCCGGTACGAGCAGGGGGCTTTTTCTCCATGACTTCTTTGCCAAGATTTTGCCGAAGGAAAGAGGGCTTTTCGCCCCCACGCACCAGGCCATGGCCTGGAACAGGCTTACCCTCAACCTCGGGCTCCTCGCATGGGTTGCCATCGGCATTGCCATCTGCGGCCTTTTGAGCTTCGCCTTCGTGAAGAACCTGGGGATCATCAGGGGTGTCCCGGGAGAATTCTCGCGACCTGTTGTACTCATGGGCGAGATGAGTGCTGATCTGACACCCATGGACCGCTACCGCACGGTGATCCAGAAGGTGGAAGAGAAGAATCGCTCCTGGTGGATCCCCAGACTCGGTCTCTCGGAAAGTAGAGACGTAGAAGCCCAGCTCAAGAGTAACTTTTGCATGCTCTTCGATGACAGATTCCTCTCACTCTACGACAAGCAGCTCGCGGTAGAGATCAAGAACATCACAGGGGCAGACCAACGGGTAGGAGAATACATCGTATATCTCATCTTCCGAATCAACCTCTTGAAGGCCCGCTTAAGCGGTGAAGATCTCGAGAAGATCCTGGCACAACCCAGGGTATTTATCGCTCTATCCGGCCTGAGTCAGGAAGGCTCGAAAGTGTTCATGGAGCTTTATGCTTGTAGGCTGCGCTGGGATAAGGACGAGGTAAGTCTTCAGAAAGAATCCGGCTACCTTCAGGGCTTGTTGACGGAAGCCGTGGGCAAGGGCGGGGACTTCCAATGGATACCTGCCTGGATCAATGCCAATCCAAACCTCGTGCCGGTCACCTTAAAGCTTTTCTGGGGAGGGAGTGTGAGCGCGGCAGAGGATATCCGAATCGATCCGGCATTTACTCTTGCAGGCAAGAGCTTGATCGATAGCTTTCTAACCGATCTCGAATCCGCCTTGACGGATACGAGCGTCCTTTATTCTCGGAAAGAAGAGTTCCTCACCTGGTATCAGGGGGCCTACCGTGAAGCATGGCACACCTTCGGTATGGGCTTCTCGAAAGGCAGGGAGTGCCTGAAGGGCAGGGAGGAATGGCGCAGCATCGCTGCCAAGGTCTCTAGGAAAGATGGGCCGTATTTCCTGCTCTTAAAGCGCATGGCAGATGAGCTCAAACCCTTCAAGGAGACAAAACCCGTCCCGGACTGGATGCGGCTGGTCTTCGAGCTGGATGAGATCCAGGTTCTGGCGCCGCAAGTGGACACCGGGGCCATGGCTAAGGCCAC
>CAYGXB010000110.1:0-9179 GCA_964353605.1 uncultured Bacteriovoracaceae bacterium | reverse complement strand
GTACCTCTCCAAACAATGGTTCGTGCGGGTGAAGCCGCTCGCCGAAAGGGCAATTGCCGCCGTAAAGGACGGCTCCACCCGCATCGTCCCGTCGCAGTGGGAGAAGACCTACTTCGAGTGGATGAACAATATCCGTGACTGGTGTATCTCGCGGCAGATCTGGTGGGGACACAGGATACCGGCCTGGTTCTGCGATAGCTGCGGTGGGATCACGGTGAGTGAGGGGGAGCCCGAAGTCTGCTCGCACTGCTCGTCCCGGGAGATCCGCCAGGATATGGATGTCCTCGACACGTGGTTTTCGTCGGCCCTCTGGCCATTTTCCACCATGGGCTGGCCGGACGATACGCCGGAGCTCAAGATATTCTATCCGACCGATGTCCTCGTCACCGGTTTTGACATCCTCTTCTTCTGGGTGGCACGCATGATGATGATGGGGGTCAAGTTCATGGGCGATATCCCCTTTAAGGATGTCTATCTGCATGCGTTGGTGCGCGATGAGCAGGGCCAGAAGATGAGCAAGTCGAAGGGTAACATCGTAGATCCCATCGTGGAGATGGACAGGTTCGGGGCGGATGCCTTTCGGTTCGCCCTGACGGCTTTTGCCGCCATGGGCAGGGATGTGAGGATCAGCGAGAAACGCGTCCAGGGCTATCGCTTCTTCATCAACAAGATCTGGAACGCAGGGAGGTTCGTCTTGGGTAACCTGGGTCCTGCGTTTGATCCGCAGGGCGTTGCCAAAGAAGACCTCACCTTCGGAATTGCCGACAAGTGGATCCTCACGGAATTGAATAGGGCAATAGCCGAGACCAGGGCCGCGCTGGACGGCTACCGCTTCAATGCGGCAGCGGAGACCATCTATCACTTCACATGGCATACGTTCTGTGACTGGTATATCGAGTTATCTAAGCCGATGCTCGAGGGTGAGAGCGCCCTGACGACCCGCTGGATACTCTGGTATGTGTTCAAATCCATCCTCGAGCTTGCACATCCGATCATCCCGTTCGTGACTGAAGAAATATGGCAATTGCTGCCGGGCTCCAAGGCGGAGTTCATCGTAATCGCGCCATACCCCAGGGTGGCTGAAGACCTCGATTTTCCAGCCGAGACCCGCTGCATGAATTACCTCATCGAACTCATTTCCGGCATCCGGAGCATCAGGGGCGAGTCCAATATTTCACCGTCCCTGGAGCTCTCGGCATCCTTAAGGGTGCCTTCGGAAGAGATCAGAAAAATCCTCAAGGCCAACATGGATTACGTCCGGAGGCTCGCCAGGGTCAAGGAGGTCGGCTTTCTCGATGAAAGCGCTCCAAGGCCCCGCAAGAGCGCGTTTTCCGTGACCGCCGACATGGAGATTTATGTACCCCTCGAGGGCGTCATCGATATCGACAAGGAGCTGGAACGCCTGAAGAAGCAGATCAAGCATGTGAAGGGCGACCTTGCGGTGCGGGAGAAGAAGCTCGCAAACAAGCATTTCCTCGAAAAGGCGGACCCGGAGGTCGTAGAGGAACAGAAACGCTCGAAGGAAGAGCTCGAGTTCAAACTCGAGCGGTTGGAGAAGGCGGTCTCCCTGCTCGAGGCGTGATACGCATTGATGGTCTTGATCTTGTAAAAGAATGCATTGAGCTCGACATCGTCGACTCGACTAACCAGTATGCCCTCGACACGGGGAAACCCGCTCTGCTTGTCGTCGCAAGGGAACAGTCGGCCGGGAGGGGCAGGAAGGGAAGGCAATGGCAGTCCCCTTCAGGGTTGAATGTTTACCTGACCATGACCCTGGGCGCACCCGATCCCAGATATCCGATTGTTGCAGGCGTGGCGGTGAGAGCTCACGTTGAGAGCCTGCTTGGGGAGGCGGACGTCAAGATCAAGTGGCCGAATGACATCCTCATTCGCAAACGAAAGGTGTGCGGCATCCTCTGCGAATCCAGGGGGGGGATTACTGCCGTTGGGATCGGTGTGAATACAAATCAGACATCCTGGCCTGATGAGATAAAGGATAAGGCCATATCGCTGTGTCTCGTCTCTGGAAGGACATATGAGATCGATGACGTGATACGGGGCATCCTTGAAAGCATGGATCGATGGTTTGGTATTTATCAGGGTGTTGGGTTTGCCCCGGTCCGTGAGAATTTTCTTGCCAACAGCCTGAGCAGAGGATGTTGGGCCCGGCTGGAAGATGGGTCGCTGTGCAGAATCATGGATCTCACCCTGGATGGTCAATTGGTCGTGGATGTCTCAGGCCGCTTGCAGACGGTGCTCGGTGGCGATGTCACGCTTGATTATTAAGTGCTTGCTTCACTTGTTTTTTGCATGCTCGCCGCTAAGATTATAGAGTAGCAAGGAGGGCGTATGAGAAAAGACCGGAACATTAAGGAAAAAGGTCATGATCCGTACGATCTGAAGAAAAAGTATCCTGAGGGGACATACTGCCCTGAATGCATGGCCCGATACCATGGGGGCAGATGGATATGGGCGGAGAAAAAGGCAATTACAGGGAATGCCCAGCTCTGTCCAGCGTGTAGGAGGAAAAGGGATAACTTTCCTGCCGGCGAAGTCTATTTAACGGGCACCTATCTCAGTGCCCACAAACGGGAGATCGTCAACCTCATACAGAACATCGTGAACGAGGAGAAGAAAAGGACCCCCTTGAAGCGGCTCATTGACTTGAAGGAAGAAGGGGATGATCTGTGTGTGAGTCTTACGGACGATCATATGGCCCGCCATATCGGTGACGCTATATACAAGGCATACCACGGGAACCTGGAGCTGAAATACTCGGATGAGGCCAAGTTTGTCCGTCTCTACTGGCGCCGGGATGTGTAACTTGCGGCAGGTGATCATCAATGCCGATGACTTAGGTCCCAGTCAGGAGGTAAACGAAGGGATCTTCAAAGGGATCGAGCAGGGAGTAATCACGGATGCATCGCTCCTCGCTCGATCTCGCTATGCAAGGGATGCTGCACAGGTCTTACAGGGGCTTAAGAGGACAGCAATCGGCATCCATATCGATCTCGATCGCCAGCTCGGCTGGACTTCCCCAGGGAATGAGCGTTATCCGCGCGCCGAACTTCTAAATCGCCTTCAGTCTAGGGAATTTCAGGACGGACTCTATGCCGAAGCGAAGCAACAGATCGAGCTCTTTCTGGACTTTGGCCTCGTGCCCTCGCATATCGATACGCACCATCATGTCCATGGTTTTATGCCGATTTTCCAGGTGATCCTGAGGCTTCTCAGCGAGTACGGGATAAGAGCCGTTCGCTTCAGCAGGAGCGGGTACAAGCTTCCGACGAGGGAGGATATACCCTTTGATCATAGAACATATCACTCGATGGAGGCCAAGCTTAAGGAAGGGGGAGTGCGCTATTGTGACGGGATGCTCGAGGGTGCAGAAAGGATAGGGGATGTGCAGGATGGCATCACTGAGCTCGTCGTGCACCCGGGACTCGGCGGGGATCGGTGGCGGGAAAAGGAGCTTGAGACCCTTTTAAGTCCAGAATTCCGGTTTCGTTTGGAGCAAAGGGGGATCGCCTTGATAAGCTTCTACGACCTCTTCGATCCGGTGCGGTCATGACACCGCATGCCTGTCGAGGGCAGTGTTCCTGAAATAGAGCAGCATATCGACGAAGACCATGGCGCCATTTGCAGCATAGAGGTATATGACCCAGTCCATATTATAGAAGACCTTATGCAATGTACCTGAAATATACCCAAGGAAGACGACGGACAGGAAAAAGATACTCTTGCCCTTGGATGTCCGGGAGGTATAGGATTTATAGAGGGATGATGGCCATGCAGCACCGAAACAGATTAGCATGATTACCTCAAATATACTCATCGTTTGCACCCGATACTTTTTTGGTTTTTATGAAGCACAAGCATTAGGGTACCTCTAAGAATCCATCAGGTCAAGCACAGATAGGACGTGCAATAACTTATTGAATATGTTATGTAATTGGTGAGATCAGATGCTATGGGGGGGTGTGATGAAGCAGCTTGGTTTGTTTGACTGGGAGAATCGGTACGCCAGGATCGATAAAGGCGGGGACCCTTTGGTAAAGCTCAACGAAGTAATCGAGTGGAAAAGCTTTCGACCGGTGCTGATGAAAGTGCGGGAGAAGGAGCGTAAGAGCAACGCAGGGGCGAAGCCCTACGATGTAGTTTTGATGTTCAAGAGCCTGGTTATCCAGTCGTTGTATAACCTTTCTGACGATGAGGTGGAGTATCAGATCTTGGACCGGCTGACGTTCATGCGGTTCTTGGGTCTTGGCCCTGGGGACAGGGTGCCGGATGCGAAGACGATCTGGCTGTTCCGGGAGCAGTTGAAGGAGGCTGGCCTCGTGGAGGAGCTGTGCAAGAGATTTGAACGATACCTTGAGGAGAGCGGATTTGCAGCCCGCAAGGGACAGATTGTGGACGCCGGCATAGTGGCGGTGCCGAAGCAGCGCAACAGTCGTGAGGAGAACACCCTGATCAAGCAGGGCGAGGAGCCTGAGGGATGGAGTGCGAGCAAGCGTCGTCAGAAGGACACGGATGCCCGCTGGCTGAAGAAGAACGGCAAGAACTATTACGGGTACAAGAACCATGTCACTGAAGCACAAGCTGATCCGGGGGTATTCTGTGACGGATGCCGGCGTTCATGACAGCCAGGTGTTTGAAGGTCTTCTGCACGAGGATAACAGCAGCAGGGATGTGTATGCTGATTCAGCCTATCGATCTGAGGAGAGCCTGGAAATGCTGCGCGAGAGGGGATTTCGTGAGCATGTGCAGCGCAAGGGGTGTCGGAACCGAAAGCTGACGGAAGGGGCGAAGCAGGGGAATCATACCCGTTCAAAGATACGATCCCGCATCGAGCATGTCTTCGGGGTTCAGGCCATGATGGCTGGCGACCTGATAGTGCGGGCGATAGGAATGGCCCGGGCATGGGTTAAAATCGGATTGAGGAACCTTGCCTACAACATGTTCCGTTTCCAGACACGCATGGCTGCCAGGTGAGATATGCCCAGAGGAGAAAAAAAGGCCTTCTTGGGAGGAATATGGCTCGGTTGCGATCATCGCGAACTACAAAATGTGCTCTTCGCCGGGCATGCTCCTTGGCCAGCACATGCTCGGGTCTACTTCTGTTCAGCACTTGCTGAAAAAAGTGAATTATTCGAGGTGGCCATAATATTATGAATTTTAAACCTGGGCATTGGATTTTTCAATCATGCCTTAACAGATCCTCGGCACCAGTTCACCCGTAGGCAGATCGACCTCCCGCGATCCGCCGATCATGGTGTTCACAACCAGACGCCCCCTGGTTGCATGCCCCTGGACCTTGCCGATGATGGCGGCATCCCGACCATATGCATGATTCTGCATGGCGGTAAGGACCCTGCCCCCTTCGCCCTCTGGACAAAAAACCACCAGTTTACCCTCGTTGGCGAGGAAGAGCGGATCAAGCCCCAGAATCTCACAAACGCCCTTCACCGCATCCCGTACCGGAATGGGTCGTTCATCGATGATGATCTCAAGACCGGATTGCTGCGCTATTTCTGCCAGGATAGCCCCGAGTCCGCCGCGCGTCGGATCCCGCATGCAGTGAATATGCGGACTTGCATCGAGGATTGCTTTAACAAGACCACCCAGCGGAGCCGAGTCAGACAGCAAACCCGTCTCGAGGCCCAGCCCCTCCCGTATGCTCATGATGGCCGCAGCATGATCACCGATGGTGCCGCTCACGATGACCACATCTCCTTCCCGTATGCTCGCCACTGAGATAGAATGTACATACCGGATAATGCCGATGCCTGCGGTGTTGATAAAGAGCCCGTCAGCGGAACCCCGCGCCACCACCTTGGTATCCCCGGTGATGATCTGCACGCCAGAGAGGTCAGCGGCCTCGGCCATGGATCGAATAATCCTCTCCAAATCCGCCATGGGGAAACCCTCTTCGAGAATGAATCCGGCGCACAAAAACAGGGGGTCCCCCCCGCACATAGCAATATCGTTCACCGTTCCATGCACGGCGAGCGACCCGATATCGCCTCCCGGGAAAAACAGGGGTTGCACGACGTATGAATCCGTCGAAAGGCAGAACCTCGTCCCCCCGATCTCAAAGACAGCCCCATCTTCGAGCCGTTCAAGCCATTCATTCCTGAACAATGGGAGGAACTTCCCCGTAACGAGTTCATGGGACAAAAGGCCGCCTCCCCCGTGTTCCAGCAGGATCTTATCATACTTCATAGCGCCATCTCCCCTGTCTCTGCACCATGTATCTTCCCTGATAATGCCTGGGCCCCGGCACAGACAGCCTGGCCGAGGGCTATGCCTCCATCGTTGGTCGGGATAAAGCGGTGATGGTAGACCTGAAAGCCCGCCTGCTCCATTTCCCCGATGCAGCCCTCGAGGAGGATCCGGTTTTGGAAGCATCCGCCGCTCAAGGCCACCCGTTGCAATCCCGCCTCCTCCCTAATATCCTTTACCATCTCGGTAAAGGCGCGGATCAAAGCTTTGTGGAAGGCATAGGCAAGACCTCCCCGGTCTTCTCCGCTCAGAGCCGTTTCCACCAGATACCGCATAAAGGGGGTCCAATCAAGGATCCTCATACCCTTTTCCCAGCTCATGAAAAAGGGTATTTCCGGCATATTGATGCTGGTTGCAAGCGCCTCCAGCTCCATGGCCGCCTGTCCTTCAAAGTTCACCTTATGCCGGATCTGCAGCAGAGCGGCAACCCCATCGAACAGCCTGCCCAGACTGGAAGCACGGGGGCTTACGATCTTCTGCTCGAGAACCTTCTCCAGGATTTCGCGCGAAACCCCAACGGGGATGAGGGCAAGTTGCTCCGCATACCCCTGCCAAGCGCCGCCGAAAGTCTCCTTGAGTAGGCTGAGGGCGATACGCCACGGCTCCCTTATGGCCTTCTCCCCACCGGGAAGGAGAAATTCCCTGAGACGCCCCACCCGCCTGAAGCCGCTCGCATCCGCAAGGAGAAACTCTGAGCCCCAGACATGTCCGTCGGTTCCATACCCGGTCCCATCCATGGCCACGCCGATTACCTCCCCCCTAATCCCGTTTTCGGCGATGCAGCTCACGATATGGGCGTGGTGGTGCTGAACCTTGACCAGCCGCACGCCCTGCAAAGACTCAGCGACCCGCGTGGAGTAGTAGCCGGGATGGAGGTCGCAGGCTATGATTTCCGGAAAGCATTCCGTGATCCTCTGCATAAGGGCGATGTTCTCATGGAAGAAGTCCCGCGCCTGCGGGGTCTCCATATCCCCGATATGGGGGCTCATGAAGGCGGTGTTCGCTTTCAGGATACAGATGGTCGCTTTGAGCTGGGGTCCCAAAGCAAGCACCTGCGGATAGGATTCCTTGAGGAGGAAGGGGCGGGGGGCAAATCCCCGTGCCCGGCGCAGCATCCGGGGGGCACCGGCAACCATGGCGACGGAATCGTCGCAGCGCACGAGGATGTCGCGGTTGTTGACGAGGAAGTAATCGGCGATTCCGGTGAGCCTGGCCAGGGCCTCGCGGTTGCCGATGCAGATGGGCTCATCGGTCTGATTGGCGCTCGTCATGACCAGGGCGGTAAATCCCTTTTCCAGGAGCAGGTGCTGGAGCGGGGTATAGGGGAGCATGATGCCCAATGTGGACATACCCGGTGCCACCAAAGGCGAAACAGGGCTGTCTGGCCTCCTCTTGACGAGAACGATTGGCCGCTCCGGTGACTGGAGGAGGTCTTCCTCGGCGGCACTCAGCACGGCCAACGCACGTGCCCCCGGAAGGTCCTTCACCATGATGGCCAACGGCTTTTCCTCCCGGTATTTCCGGGATCGTAGCCTTTTGAGGGCCTCATCCAGGGAGGCATCCACACTCAGATGGAAGCCGCCAATGCCTTTGATGGCAAGGATATGCCCTGCCTTGAGGATGGCGTCGGATGTTTCCAGCGGGTCATCCGTCGCAACCGGCTTGCCCTCGCTATCGTATAGCGCTAGGGCTGGGCCGCATACAGGACATGCATTCGGCTCGGCATGGAATCTCCTGTTCGCAGGATCCTCATATTCCCGCCTGCAATCAATGCACAGGGGAAAACAAGCCATGGAAGTGTTCACCCGGTCATAGGGGATATCCTTGATGATCGTCAGCCGCGGTCCGCAGTTCGTGCAGTTGATGAAGGGGTAGCGGAAGCGCCTGTCGACGGGATCGAACAGCTCCGCAAGACAATCCTCGCAGACCGCCATGTCCGGGCTGATATGCACATTGAGACGGCCGCCAGACTCACTGGGGATGATCCGGAATAAACCCTCCCCGATCGGTGCCTGCTCCGTCTCAGTGATGATCTCGATATGGGCAAGGGGGGGCTGATCATGCTTGACCCGCGCCAGAAAGCTTTCGACAGCATCAGGTGACCCTTCCACCTCGACGACAACCCCGTCCGGCCGGTTCTGTACGAAACCGGCGAGGCGATGCTCGGTAGCGAGCCGGAAGATGAAAGGTCGGAAGCCCACCCCCTGGACGATACCTGTGAAAAGGAAACGCTTCCTCTGCCTCAAGATCACCGTTTCCTGCAGGTTTGAATTTGATCGCTCAACCAATCAAACCAGCGTTCAAGCCCTTGTGATGTCCTGCAGGATACCTCGAAGATCTTCAGGTTCCTGTTGAGCGCGAGGGCATCCCTCTTCGCCTTTTCCCGGTCGAACTCCACGTAGGGCAGGAGATCTATCTTGTTGATGAGCATGACGGAAGATTCCTGGAACATGAGCGGGTATTTGGCGGGTTTATCCGCACCTTCCGGTGTGCTCAGGAGCATGACCTTGGCGTTCTCGCCGATCTTGAACTCCGCCGGGCACACCAGGTTGCCGACATTCTCGACGATGAGGAGGTCGAGCGTATCCAGATCTAGTGCGCCCAAGGCCTCTCGGATCATGTTCGCGTCGAGATGGCAGCTTCCGCCCGTATTGATCTGGACCGCTGGAATGCCGAGTTTCGCCACCCTGTCCGCATCATAGGTATCCTGGATGTCGCCCTCGATCACCCCGATCCGGCACCTGTCCTTAAGGGCCAGGATCGTTTTTTCCACCAGCGATGTTTTCCCGGCGCCGGGAGCGCTCATAAGGTTGATGGCGTAGATCCCCTTTGCATCGAACAAGGCCCTGTTTTCCTGGGCGATGCGGTCATTGGCATCAAGGACGTTCTTGACCACC
>CAYGXB010000109.1:0-9184 GCA_964353605.1 uncultured Bacteriovoracaceae bacterium | reverse complement strand
TCAGGAACAGGGCCAGGTCGTTCGGCCGGGTCTGCTTGAACATGAACTCCCGCAAAGGGGTCTCGGTATTATGCAATGCCTGGTCAAAGGTTATGGTACCATTCTGGTATGGTTTAAGGGCCTCTTCGTTGACCCTGTCGATTATCGGGCTCATGATGAAGAAGGTTAGGAAAATAGCTAGGGCGGTCAGCACCTGCATGGGTGGCATCTGCTGGGTACCCAGTGCCTGCCTCAAGAAACCGAACACTACGATAATCCGCGTGAACGACGTGACCATGATCATAATGGACGGGGCCAGAGCCAGGATGGTGAGGATGAAGAGGATCTGTATAGCTCCCACTACATCCTTCGGATCCTTCGCCTCCTTTAGGCCAAGACTCACACTCGGTACTGTCACCTCTGCGGCATGGAGGATGAGGGGAAGGAGGAGCATGACGCTAAAGACAAGCAGGAAGAGCGTTATTTGTCTCTTCACGACAACTCCTGATGATGCTTAAGGCTCACCCCCACGGCCTTCTCAAAGGAGGTTTCCCCCAGCTCCTTGATGAGCGAGACATGGTTGTGGGTCACGCCCAGGAGAAGCAGGGAGTCCCCGACACGCACAAGGGCCAGGGTTGCCTTTGTGCTCAATGGCATCTGGCCGAGGATATCGAGACCCATGGACCGCTTTACCCGGGCGACCGGTCCATAGCGTTTCAGGGCCCAGGCAAAAACGCCGAGGATGAGGATGAATAACAAGACAATGGAAAAGGCCTTTAAACCAAGACCCACCGCCGGCTGATCAGCGGCCAAGGCACTCAGAGGGGCGAATGACATACTGAGCCCCAGCAGTCCACCGCCGATCTTTTTCATCCCAGTCTCTTCACCCGCTCCAGAGGGCTCACGATATCGGTGATCCTGATGCCGAACTTCTCGCCCACCACGACTACTTCGCCGCGGGCGAAGAGCTTCTGGTTTACATAGATGTCGATAGGTTCCCCCGCCAGCCGGTTGAGCTCGATGATCGAGCCCTGCCCGATCTGCAGGAGGTCATTGATGAGCATCCTCGCCCTTCCGATCTCTACGGTCACCTCCAGGGGGATGTCGAGGATGAAGTCCAGGTCCTTAGCCTGTGTAGCGGCAGGGGTCTTTTTTAGTTCATCGAACTTCGGCTCAGCCAGGCCACTAACACCTGCCTCCTCGGCCTCCAGGGCTTTGGTCCATTCCTCGGCGAGTTGATCCTGCTCGGTCCCGGTGCTCTTGGCGGTTTCGGCATCGGATTTCGAGGCCAAAGCATCAGCCTCGTTCAAGCCCTCAGCGCCACCCAATTCATCCAATGATTTTCCCTCTTCTCCCATGCACGCCTCCCTAGTACGTCTCTCTTTCCAGGATCTTCCGGATTTCGATCGCCATGTTCTCCTTCACCTTGCCCGGCTGGGCATAATACTTCGGCAAACCCTGCACCTTCACCATGAGCATGTTTCCAACATCCTTCTCCAGAACGATGACATCCCCTTTCTTCAGCGTTGAGAGCTCCCTGCCGGTTATCGTGGCATTGCCCAATTCTACCGCGATATCCACGGGAACCGTCATGAGTTCTTGCTTGAACCGGTTGAGCCAGTTGATGTCGACACTCACCTTCTCTTCGGAATGGAAGCTGGCATAGAGCCTGTCCCTGATCGGCTCGATGAGCATATAGGGCACACAGAGCATCAGGTTGCCCGTCACCTCCTCCATTTCGATCTCGAACTGCACCACGATGAGCACATCCTCGTTCGGGACGATCCCAGCGAACTGAGGGTTCATCTCGCCCCGCATGTAGATGAATTCCAGCTCGTAGACAGGCTGCCAGGCATTGGACCATTCCTTGATGGCCGCGTTCACAACCTTGTGGAGCATCTTCTGCTCTATGGCCGTGAACTCCCGGCCTTCGACCTTCATGCCGCTTTTGCCTCTCCCCCCGAAAAAGCTATCCACCAGGGCGAATACGAGCTTGGTCTCCAAGACTACGAGGGCGTTGCCCCGCAAGGGTTCGATATGGACGATGTGGATGCTGGAGGGGACCGGCAGGGATCGCATGAAGTTGCCAAATTTCAGGGTGTCGAGCGAGACCGTAGTCACATCCACCATGCGCCTGAGCATGTTCGACAGCGTCGTCCGGAAGAACCTGGCAAAGCGGTCATTGATGGCGTCCAGGGTGGGCATCCGTCCGCGAATGACCTTATCCTGGGCGGCGAAGTCAAATTTCCGCAGGGCTTCGCCCTCCTCCATCTTGGGAACGGCGGTTTCGGTTTCCACCTCTCCACCGACAACCCCTTTTAAGAGGGCATCCACCTCTTCCTGGCTGAGGATCTGTCCCATAGAACGCTCCTTATTCCTTATTGCTTACTGAACGACGAAATCCGTAAAGTATATCCTCGTCACCTGGCCGGTCTTCAGATACTTGTTGATACGCTCCAACATCACCTGCTTCAGATCCCTCTTGCCTGGCTCAGTGGCGATTTCATCAAAGGACTTGCTCGAGAGCAGGCTGATGATCTCGTCCCGAATCATGGGCGTCTTCTTATCAATTTCTTGGGCAACGAGCTCGGAATTCAATTCGAGCTGGACCACGACCTTGAGATAACGGGTACCCTGAGCATCGGTCAGGTTCACGATGAACGGATCCAGATTCTTCATGGCACCTACAGCGGCCGCTGATTCCTGTGCTGCCTGGGTCTGTTGGGCCTTGCCACCATGGCCTTCTCCTTCCTTCACCCTGCCCTTGGCAAAGAACAGGAAGTAGGCCGCCCCTGCACCTCCCAAGATCAACACCACCACCACGGCAAGAATGATGAGCAGTGACGGGAATTTCTTCTTTTTCTCCTGCACCTCGCCTTCTTCCTTTTCCTTTTCCTCATCCTTCTCCCTGGCCATGCTTACCTCCTATATATGGTCTTTGAGCAGAACGATCTCTACCCGTCTGTTCCTCGCTCTACCCAGCTCGGTATCATTGTGCCAAAACGGCATGAGCGGTCCATACCCTGCAAGACAAAATCTGGTCGGACGCATGTCCGCAACATAGATGAAATAATCGAGCACCGCCTGGCCCCTTCTCAGGGAAAGATTCATATTCATTTCCGTTGCTCCCGTATTATCCGTATGACCCTCCACCGAGATCTCATAATCCGTTTTTCCGATTACCCCCGCTATGGCGGACAGGATGGCGTATGTGCCAAGCTTCAAGTTTGCTGAACCTGTGTCAAACAGCACATCCGTATTCAGGGATATGGCAAGACCCCGCGGCGTCTGTCTGACATCCAGGAGGTCTATGCTTGCATACTGTGCCTTGCGCACGGCATCCTCAGGCATCTTCGACAGGATGTCCTTTTCCAGCGTCGCGGGATCCACGTATATTTTGATGATACTCGCCTCCGCCAGTTTCGGTATGCTCTTCAACCTCTGTTCCCCTGGAAAATCGAGCACACCCACCCCCTGTCTGAAGAAGCCGAAGCTCTCCTTGAAGATCTGGTTATCGAGCGTGGAAAAGGCAATCATCATCACAAAAAAGGTCAGGAGCAGGTTCGTCATATCGGAGAAGGTGATCATCCATCCGTCCTTGTTTGGCAACCGGATATATTCTATATTGTTGTTCTTCCTTGCCATCACTGCTCCTCAAGCTTGAACTCAAAGCCCTTGTACTGGTAGGTCCTGATAGGCGGCTCCTTGGGTTCGATGAGACCGACGGCTTTCTCCTGCATATCGCCAGGCAGATTGCCGAGAATCGTGATCTCCATGCGCTGGTTCAACCGCCGCCCGGCCTCGTTATCATTCGAGGTGATCGGCCGCTGCGACCCCATGCCATACGCGGCCATACGCGCATTCGGTATGCCCTTCTCGGATAGATATCGCAGTACCGTCAACGCCCGCGCGGAAGAGAGCCCCCAGTTCGAGTAGAAGGGCGGCTCCTCGATAGGCCGCGAATCCATATGCCCGGTTATGATGATGCGGTTGTCCACGTCCTTCAGGATCGTTGCCAGTACATCCAGGTTTTTCGCTAAACCCTCCTTGAACTTATCCGAATGCTCCTCGAAGAGGATATTGGAGCGCATCGTGATTGTGATCCCCAGCTTGCCCTGCGAGATCCCAGTGCCCTCAATCACACCCTCTTTCGCCATCGCCGTCCGGAGTTTCGTGACGTCCATCGTCCCCTTTATCAAGGGGGTGAATTCAGGCGTTATGTCCTTGCCGATCTCGCGCTGGAATGGACTCTTCCCGCCGGGAAGTACGCCGAGTCCACCGAGGAGAGAATTGAGCCCCATCTTCGTCTTCTGGCCGTTCAGGGTCGAAAAGGATGCCAGCGCCACGAAAAAGGTCAGGAGCAGGAGATTGAGGGCTGTGACCATTACCAGGTTGTTATCCCTCTTCGACTCGAGATAGACCTTTCTCTTCCGCATGTTACTCTCCGCCCTTGTGTATCGCGCTTTCCCTTAATTGCGGGGCAAGATATGCATGGAGCTTCCGTTCCACGATGCGCGGGTTGTCCCCTGCCGATATGGACATGATCCCCTCGATGATCATCCCCTTCAGCATGCTTTCCTCGATGGAGCGTGCCGTGAGCTTCCCCGCCATAGGCAGAGCAAACAGGTTAGCGATCAGCGCCCCATAGAAGGTCGTGATCAAAGCCACCGCCATGGCGGGCCCGATGGATGAAGGATCGCTCATGGACTGCAACATCTGCACGAGTCCGATCAGGGTTCCTACCATTCCCATGGCAGGGGCAAACGTGGCGATCGCGCCGAGCACATCGGTGCCTTT
Source organism: uncultured Bacteriovoracaceae bacterium (assembly GCA_964353605.1). GTDB lineage: Bacteria > Desulfobacterota > Desulfomonilia > UBA1062 > UBA1062 > CAYGXB01. The sequence continues at coordinate 4,408 of CAYGXB010000109.1, read as the reverse complement.
CTTGTGCCGCGCCTCGATGTGTTCGATTTCGCTCTCCAGAATGTCCCGTATGGACTGTGGTTCGAGTCCATCGATGACGAGCTCGAGACCCTGCTTGAAGAACGGGTCCATGAGCTGACTTGCCGCATTCTCCAGGGCGAGTATTCCCTCTCTCCTGGCCTTGGTGGCAAAGTCGACAAACGTGGGTATCAGCTTCTGTGGTTCATGCGTCTTTGCCACAAAGGCGTTCTTCGCCACGCCAATGACACCGAACAAATCCTTGAGGGGAAAGTTGATAAAAACGATGCCGAGCGTTCCTCCAATGACGATGAAGAAGCTGGGCGTATCCCAGAAGAGCTTCAACGGGCTCCCCATCAGAATGCCAAAGAGGATCAAGCCGACAGCGGCTACAAAACCTATGAGCGTGGCAATATCCATACCCACCCCTGCATATGTGTTACCGAGTGGAAAGCAAGGGCTATGCCATGGCCTTCCTACCGGCCTTTAAGCACTGATTTCCTTGATCTACAGGCGGGCATAGATAACGATGGTAACTGGGGATGTTCATAATATTGACGCATGGGTGGCATTGCCGCCAGGAAAGACGTCAGGGGTGGGCGCCTGCGAGCGCACAAATTTTTTTACCAGTTCAGTAAATATTGCTGAAATTTACCAAACAAGTCACAAAGCTTTTCGATTGAAGGCCCCCCATCTTTTAACCCCTCCCAAGAAAATGCAGCTCCTGGGAGGACTTTTCCCTTCCCGGTTGGACAGGAAAGGATCTCCCAAGACCACCACTTACAAGTGACCCTTGGCTAAAGTGCAGCATGACATCACAAATCCTTAGATGCAATGAGGACCAGGCATCCATCCGGGATTACCGGATAGATGCCTGGCAGACCCAAGACTACGGCATGTTCACCTTATCCGCGGTGAAGGTTGATGAGCTCCTGGAGCAAGGTGTCAACCGTGGTGATGATCCTCGAGTTCGCCTGGAAGCCCCTCTGTGTCGTGATCATTTTGACGAACTCGGATGCCAGGTCAACATTGGACTGCTCGAGCGAGTTCGGGGCTATCTTTCCCAGTCCGTTATCACCGGCATGCCCCGTGATGGCATCGCCCGATGCGCGTGTCGCCGACCAGAGGTTGCCCCCGACTTTGCTCAAGCCTTGTTCATTGTTGAACTTGGCAAGGCCCACCCGGTAGAGGTACAGGATCTGGCCATTCGAGTAATGGCCCACCATGACCCCGTCCGTGTCAACGGAGATGTTCTCGAGGAACCCCGTACCATACCCGTTCTGGGACTGGTAAATCGTGGTCGAGGAGGAGGCATACTGGGTAGCTGTCATCGCTTGTGGTTCTCTCCCTGCGAAAGACGGGATGTCAGCTCCTCCGCGAACAGCCGCAACCGTGGCGCCCGATGCGGCGTCCCATCCTCCCGTTCCACCGGTGGGGTCGTTATTGCGAAGACCTTCCTGAAGATCTATGACTTGGTCAACCCCTGGAACAAATTGTGCTGTGAATTGAGGATATCCTGTGGTCGAAAAGGTTGCCCTGGTCCACCCCGCTTCGTCGGTTGCCGGATCAAGAGCTCCGGTATATTCAAAGGCTGACACGCTGTTCAGATCACCGGTGGAGGCATTGAATGACAAGGTCCCGCGCATGAGGACCCCCCGCGCGGCTGAAGTAGTAAATGCTGTTCTGTTGTCATCCAAAGGATTGCTGGCCACGATATATTCCCAGCTGTTTTCCACATCCGTCAAACCGGGATCATATTCGCTGCCTCCGCCAGCCCCCCCGCACTTGTCAAAGTAGATGGTGAGGTCATGGGAATTGCCCAGGGAGTCATAGACCCTGATGGCGGATTGGTACCCGTAGGCCGCGTCGGCTATGGGTGCTGTAGTTTGCCCGTCCCATGTCCCAAATAGACTTGCCGAGTTCGAGCTGTCGCTGGAATTGAGGTTGGTAACAGCGATAAGGCTTGCGGTAGCCTGCGGCGGCGAGGTGAACTCGTGCAGCACGATGTCCTGGATCGTCCCGACATCATTGCCATGTTCATCCAGCGCCCAGCCTCTTCCCACATACCCCGACGGGTTGACGAAGTTGCCGTCCTTGTCGAACCGGAACTGGCCTGCCCGCGTATAGAAATCGATCTCGGTGCCCGGCTGCCGTAACATGAAGTAACCGGTTCCACCGATGGCAAGATCGGTCGCACTCGTGGTGGATTCGAACGAACCCTGTTGGAAGAGCGTGTCTACCGAGCTCAGAGCTGTGCCGCGGCCGATCTGAGCTGTGCCTGCGGCCGTGGCAACGGATTGGGCGAGCACATCCTGGAACGTGGTGCGGCTCGACTTGAAGCCGATCGTGTTTACGTTGGCGATGTTGTCGCCGATGACGCTCATGGCATTGCCGTTCGTGTTTAGACCACTGATTCCTGAAAACAATGAACTTGTTATACCCATGCTTTCCTCCTTCGCTTATTTATCCGAGTATCTTCTCCACATCCGATATCGTGACCTCCTTGTCCCCGATGATCAGATAGGTGATGCCCTTGTCGTACCTGACGCCGGTCACAGTGCCCGTGGCATAGGTCCTAGCCGCAATGGTCTTGCCGTCAAAGCTTGTGGCCTGCACCCTATATGTGTACTGGCCGTTGGCGACCGGATTCCCCGCGTCATCCTTGCCGTCCCACAGGCAGTGCACATTCCCCTGAGTGGCAGGACCCATGGCGATGGTCTTCACCTGTGCGCCGTCCTTGTCAAAGATGCCGATCGTGACATCCGCGGCGCTTTCATCGATGTCGAACCCGAGGTCGATCTGGTTGCCGGTGTACTCGACGACGTTGCCGACGGCGCTTACCGTTTTCCCGATGAAGGACAGCGACTGCATATTGTTGAGCGAGCCTTGCAATTGGTTTAACTGCTCTATGTTGGTCCCCATGTCGGTGAGGAGCTCGAGCTGGCTGAACTGGGCAAGCTGGGAGGTAAACTCCGTATTGTCAACCGGGTTCATAGGGTCCTGGTACTTAAGTTGTGTGATGAGGAGCTTGAGAAATGAATCCTTGCCGAGCACGCTCGACTTCGTTTCGCCCGTCGCCATTGGTGCCTGATTGGCCAGTATAGCATCTAATCCTGAAATAGCCATAAATCCTCCTTATGCAAACAGGTCGAGACCGCCTGTTATATACCTATGGTCACGGCTTGCATCGCTCCGATACACATCCCCGCCTTCCTCCTGGGCATTTCCGCCCGAGCCCCCTGACCTTCGCTCCTGGTGATCAGGGCTTCCGCTCTGCCGGCCCTGATCGAGGAAAGTATAGGCCATGTTCTGTTGCTGCTGCCGGTACTCGAGCCCGGTGGTGACATTGAGCTGGGTCACCCTGATGCCCTGGTTATAGAGCGTCTCCTTGAGCACGGCGATATTCATCTGGAGCATGTCCTTGGTGAGCTGGTTCTCTGCCCTGAAGGTTGCCTGGAGCTTGCCGTCCTCCAGGGTAATACTCACGTCCACCCGGCCGAGCATAGGCGGATGGAGGCGCAAAGTGGCCGTACCCTCGCCGTTCTTCATCTGGATGGGGAGCTGGAAGCGGATTTGGTCAAGCGCACCTTTTACAAAGCGGTCAAACACGGGCCCGGCATCCGCGGTGAATTTCTGGGCGAGCGCCTTGAACACCCCCTTATCGAGGGCGAATTTTCCTTCCGGGACTTCGATATCCGGCCGCCACTGCTTGATAACTTTCTCTATCCCCGCCCACTCCACCTTGCTCGTGGCAGAGCGCACAAAGGAAAGGGCATTGACGAGATCTTTATTAACCGGTTTGTTCCCCTTGAGATAGGCAGATAACTTGCTGGCAAATGCCGCCACTGCCTCCTGTCGCTGGTCAACTTCGGATGCAAAGAAGATCTTCTCCAGCACCTCCGGCTTGATTCCAGCAGTATCAGCTAGCGTCTTGATCGAAATATCTATCTCCCGTTGTATGTGCACATTCCCAGGGGCGATATCGACATCCAGATGTGCCTGCATCTTCACATCCACCTTTCTTGCTGCAGAGAGGACAATAGCCTTCAATTTCGTCATTGCCTCGGGCATCCCCCGCAGCAGGACGACCCCTTCCATCCCTTTGAGCACCGCCTGAAGAGTTTCTTCATCCGCAGTCGCCGCATTGATTATGGCATCAATTGCAGCCTTTTGCCCTGTCTGAGCAGATGCCTCAGCCTTCTCTGCACTATCATCACCTGTCCTCAGCTTTCCTTCTTCTGCCTCAGCAATACCCGCCTTCTGCCTATGGCCATCCGTCTTCAATCCTCTAGCTTCCTTAAGGCCTTCGGCAATCTGGATCTTGAGTTCGTCCTTGAAGGCCTTATCAGACAGGATAATCTTGATCTTCTTCTCCGGGATACCAACAGAGGCGAGCATCTTCTGGAGGGCG
>CAYGXB010000108.1:0-9316 GCA_964353605.1 uncultured Bacteriovoracaceae bacterium | reverse complement strand
TCAATCTCATGGGGTTATATTGCCTTGTATCAACTTTAACCGGACAGTAGTGATACGGAATACTTACCCTCGCTCTTATGATGGGAGGTCTCTTCTACTCCAAGAGCCTGTATCCTGGAGTGTTCCCCATACTTTCGAACCTGGGAGAGGGTAAGATTGCTCAGGCAAAGGCTACAACAAAAAATTCCAAACATGATACCGCCCTCCCCGCGAAGGGGATCAGGTATGGTACGCATGCTTCCGGGCCGATTACCGCCAATGATGTCTTGAACGGTGCAGAGGGGGCAACCTATGGGATGCAGATAGACCAAGCTGCTGAGGATATCGATTCCCTTTCCCGGGAAGATCACGACTCAGCGGCCGACGGTGAGGGATATTCTGCTGCTTATCATTCCCTGCATAGGGGATTGCACTTCGCGGACACGCATGCCACCTATCACGGCAGTGCGGGAAGTATATCGCCCGGTATGGCAGGAGCATCCAACACAGGTGCTGCGGGGAACGGGTCACTTGAAGAGGGATCGGCAACGAACGACGTTCCCGGGCTGGACAACAACCCGGAGGGTGAAGACCAACCTGCCCCGGAGAATACAAACGAACCTGCCCCCGTACCGGAACCTGCCACCATGCTGCTCTTCGGCATCGGACTGGCCGGACTGGGCACCCTGGTTCGAAAAAAGGTCTGATTCAGCATTGGGTCAGAGGCTTATGGCAACCTAAGCCCCTGCATGTGTTTCACCGCATATCTTTAAGGAGAGAATCCATCTCCTTCTTCATCTGCTTGATCTGCGTCCGCTTGTGCGCATATGCCTGCTCTAGGCCATCAAACCGTGCGATAAGTTCATGGAAGGAATCCTTCAGAACGGCTATCTCCCCATTGAGTCTGGCAATTTCGGCCTTGAGCCTTTCAATTTCAGCCTTCAAGTCTATGTCCGAGGAAATGCCATCCATGAGCGAGAAGAGATCATTGACCCTTTTCTTTGTATCAGACTCCATAGGCCTCTCTTTTGGCCTTCAGGCGAATCTGGGAAAGCGAAGCGTGCACTCGGTCCATGGCCGTTTTGAGCTCGACGAGTTCCTCTTCGAGCGGGACCTTCTTCCTGCTTTCCTCTTCCAACAGGCCTTCGAGCTCCTGAATTCGCTTGTGCGCGGCGCCGAGATCCCGCTCCAGGATGGAGGCCTTCACATCGAGCATGGCCTTGCCCTTGAGATCATTCGTCAACTTTGTGTAGCGCTCCTCGATGCTTATCCTCAAGGCCAGCTGTTCATCGAAAGCCCTTTCCTTCTCCTCAAGCCTGCCCGCCAGGGACCGGATATATAAATCGGCATCCTGGAGTTGTTCTTGGAGGAAGGACATCTCCTGCTTGATCTCTGCCGCCGCTGTAACCTGTTCCTGTAACGCCTTCAGCGTTTCCTTGAGCTCGGTATTCTGCCGCAACGCTTCATCGAGCGCACGCTGTTTTTGATCCAGGAGCTTCCGGACGTCCTTTTTCTCCAGGATCATATGGGTGAACTGGGAGTTGATCTCCTCCAGGGTGTTTTCCGTGCTCTTGAGGGCGGCCGGTATCTCATGCGGGACTATCTTCGGTCTAGCCTTCTCAGGGGCAGTTTGTCTTGTGATCTCCTCGGCAGGTTCGACCTTGAGGAGCACCGGGTCTACATTCCAGGGCCTATTCGGCTTCGGTCTCTGTATCCTGGGCATTTTTTCAGCAATGTTCTTGTCAAAACCGTCTTTCATACTCACCCTCTCCTAGAACAAAAAGATAATTGCTTATGCAAGCTTCTCATCATTATTATAACGAAAATCATCAAAAGACAATCGGCAGGTTGGGGAACACCTCCCTGATCAAGGAATCGATATCCGCGGCACCCCTGCCTTTTGACGTGTAGAGATGGATGGGAAGGCCCATGCTTGCCGCCTCGGCCATCTTGGTGTCCTGCCGGATGATCGTCTTGAGGAGGTATGTGCTGTAATGCTGATCGAGCGCCTCCCGAGCTCTCTGGCAGATATTGAGCGAGGCGTTGTAATGATTGATGACGATATAGATACTGTCCAGGAGAAAATCGAAATCCTCCTCGATGCTCGTCAGGGTCTCGAAGAGGATCTTGAGCCCATGGTACGAGAGGAAGTCGGCCAGCACCGGGACGAAGAGCTCGCCACAGGCAAGTATCCCGTTGAGGTTCAAAAGCCCGATGGACGGTGAGGCATCCATGACGATGACGTCAAACTCGTCCTGCATAGGCGCCAGGCTTTTTCTCAGGCGCATTTCCCGTGCATTGACCGAGGTCAGGGCGAGCTCCACCGGCGAGAGATCCAGGCTGGCCGGTATGAGCTTCAGGTTCGGCATGGGGGTATCGACGACGACGTCCCGTATGTCCATCCGCTCGATGAGGACATTATAGAGAGTGGCCTCGAAATCATCGTGATTGATGCCCAGGCACTGGGTGAGGTGCCCCTGGGGGTCGAGATCGATGAGCAACACCTTGAGCCCGAGATGGGCAAGCCTGAAGGCGTAAAAAGCGGAAAGACTGGTTTTCCCCGTGCCCCCCTTGAAATTGAGGAAAATCTGCCTCCGCTTGGCGGTCAAGAGCGGGGGCTTGCCGAGGAGCTTGAGATAGCGACCGATGTCATGCGGCAGGTAGATGCGCGTGCCGGCAATCGTCTGGGGCTCAGGCAATCGACCTTCAGCCTCCATTTTGAGGAGTTGCGATTTGGATATACCCAGCAGGGAGGCGAATTCCTTCGCCGTATAGGTGGGCTGGTCCATTTATATGCCTTCCTTGGTGATCTCCCACCAGCCCTGCCAGCGTGCGGTTATCCACGCCAGTTCATTTTCGGAGGCACCCACCGGTTCGCCAAAATCCTCCCCGGTGATCTTCTTGAGGGTTTGAATGGTTTGAGTCCTCACCTCGGAATCCTTGTCCTCCAGGACGGCGATGATCTTGCCGGCATCCTGTGTCCTGCCCCATACCCCCACTAACCTCAAGGCATCGCGCCTCACCTTCGGGTCCGGGTCCTCGATGGCAAGCGTGATGATGGGTTTGAGAGAAGCACGGTCATTGATCCAGGAAAGGTAACTGATGACCCTCCTGCGCACATAGGGGTCACCGTCCTTGAGCCACCTGATGCCGTCATGGCGCTTGAAGGATCCATTCCGGAACAGATAGCGGATAGCCAGACATCTGACATGCGGATCGTGATCCTCAGACCCGCGCTGAAAGACGGTGGAAAAATCCCCGGGTGCATCAAAGAGCACGTCGTAGATGACCATGACGGTCGGCCTGTCGGCCTGTTCAAGGATGGAAACGAACATCTCCTGAGGCCGCGGCCCTTGCTGGACCAATGCCTTTGTGGCCATGCGCTTGATTTCCGGGTCGCCATCCTTGAGGTCTACCAGGATCTGGTCAAGACTCAATTTCAAAACGCCCTCCATTGATACCCTCAGTATAAATGGTAACCCGCTGGAGAGTCAAGCCGTTGTTCATCGACCTTTTCCTTATCTGCCTGGATAAGGTAAAAATGCTTTTCAATAAAGCCCTCTCCATTGCCCCCACTTACGCTTCAGGAGAAGGACTGCGGGGAATACCTGCGGATAAAAAAGGGGGCCGAAGCCCCCCTGGTCATTACTGGAGCTGCTTGTCGAGATGTTTGGCCAGCCGCTTGCCGAGGGAGACGGCCGTCCACACCACGGGTAGTCCAAGGGATTCAGGGACGACGCTCGCATCGCAACAGTAGAGGTTCTCGATCCGCGTCTGGAGGTTCTTGTCCACCACCTCGCCGATGCGGCAGGATGCGGAGGGATGCGCACCGGCTGGATTTAATTCCATGATAGAGTCTTCGGGCGCACCGGCCTGCTTGAGGATCTTCCTGATGATGCCCACGCCTTTTTCCAGCCGCTTCTTGTCCTGTTCAGTCGGCTCTTTGGAGCAGGTGTAGAGGAGGTTGTCGGGATAGATCTCGCCCCGGAGTTCGTCCTGAACCTTGACCATGATGCCGGTGGACTGAAAGGCGTTCTTCATCCACGAGAGGTACTGCGGCCCCTTGATGGCGAGCAAGGCCGCCAGCATGGACCAGTTCGGGAATACGGAGAGGAGAACGAAGCCGTCGGATTCATAGTGCTCCAGGGTGCCGACCGCCATGGGCTGGTCGTGGACGGTGTTCATGCCAGGTATGACGCCGCCGATGAACTGGAGGAAGTCGACCGCGAAGCTCCGGCCCGCCTCTGACAGACCGGCGCGCCTGAGGATGCCGACATTGGCGACACCGCCCGAGAGCACGATCTTCTTGCCGAAGAACTGGACCTTCTTGCCCCAATGCGTTCCCTCGACACCAATGGCCTTGCCGTTGGACTTGATGACGTTCTTAATACGCGTGTTGAAGGCGATTTCCGCACCATGCCGGAGGGCGTCATCGCCATAGATACGAGCAGACCACTTAGCGCCGCGGGGACAACCGAGCATGCAGTCGGAACAGTCCGGTACGCAACGGTCGGCATCGACGAAGCGTTCCGTCTTCGTCCAGTTGTACCCGAGATCATTCGCCACTTCGAGCAACCGCATGTTCGTCTTGCCCACGAGCTCGTCGGGAAGCACGTCAATCCACATCTCCTTCTTGGCCTCCGCGGCTTCCTTAGATAGGTCGATGCCTACCTTATCGAAGACCTTCTTGGGCGGCGGTACGGCCGCTCCGCAGGAGATGACCGAGGCCCCACCATAGTTGGAGGCGGCCATGACGACATGCATCTGCTTGCTCATGATCAGCGGAACCCACTGCATAAGCATGGCTATGGACAGGGTGTTGCCGAGCGCCTTCCAGTTCCCGCCCCGCTCGCAGAGCAGGACATCCTTGCCCCGCCTGCTCATCTCGCGCGCCACCGTTGCCCCCCCGGGGCCCGAACCCATGACGATTACATCATACTCCTTCTGCATTGCGCCGACCTCCCTATAAAAAGAGAATTCCTATTGAAATGCTCTGGATACCATAATAAAAATTGACAAAAATATCAATAGCATTTTCTCCAAAGCGATCGATATAGCAAGACAAAAGAAGCATGTGTCGCTAGAGCTGATTCTCTTCCGAGCGGCTCTCGCCGATGCTCGTGACCGAGATGGCCGGCCTGTCGGAGACCGGACAGACATACTCGCATATCCCGCAGCCGATGCACAGTTCCAGGTCCACGTAGGGTTTTTTGAGCGAGACCGTCCTCCCGTCCCGGCCCTTTTCCACGGCATCCTCGAGCCATACGGCCTTCTTGGGCGTGGGGCAGACCTCCTGACAAGCGATGCAGGGGGTGGCATGCGCATGGGGCAAGCAGCGGTTCTTGTCGATCATGGCCAGCCCGATCTTGACCTGAACTTTCTCTGCCACTTTCAGTTTCTGTATCGCCCCCGTCGGGCATACCTGCCCGCAGAGGGTGCAGCGATACTCGCAGTAGCCGACCCGGGGGACAAGCCGCGGGGTCCAGATTCCCTCCAGCCCGGCCTCAAGGAGGGTGGGCTGGAGTCCGTTCGTGATGCACACCTTCATGCACTCTGCGCACCTGACGCACCGCTTGAGAAATTCAGGTTCGGACAGAGATCCCGGGGGCCTGATCAGCAGAGGATTCGTGGTATGGGGCGATATCCGCAGGAACGGCACCACGAGGATGCCGGATGTGATTGAGGCAATCACCCCCCGCCGGTCAAGGTCCATGGGGAATGCCGTACGCGTTCGCCCGTAGCCGACGACCCTGGTCGGACAGGGGTCGTCGCAGTCGAAGCAGGCGAGGCATTCGCTCTTTCTCCTCCCCTGGCCTTCTTCCACGACGGCATCCGCCTGGCAGGCTAAAGCACATGCCCCGCACTGCGTGCACCCTTCGCTGACCTTGATATTGAGCAGGGAAAAGCGTGCGAGGATGCCAAGCAAAGCGCCTAAGGGACAGAGGTAGCGGCACCAGAAGCGCCGCTCTACCAGATTAAGCAGGAGGATGGCCAGGAATATGACCCCAAAACCAAAAGACTGGAGGAAGAAGGGCTGCTTGAAGGATAGCACCGTCACCCGGAGCAGGGCATGCACCTTTTCAAAGATACCGGAAACAGGAGACGATCCGGTATGGATTAAGGCATCAAATGCAGAACTGAAGAGGTAATTGATTAGGGGATAGACGTTGAGGGCAAACGACCGGATGAGGAGCGCAAGGGGGTCCAGGATGCCGGAGACCTGCAGGGTGAAGAATGACCCGGCGAGGATCGCTAGCAGCATATAGTATTTCACCTTGTACATCGATGCCGGAACAGCGCTTCGTCTCTTATGCAACGCCCCGATCATGTTGTTGAGCGTACCGAGCGGACACACCCAGCCGCAAAAGACCCTGCCCAACACCATGGTCATCGCTACCAGGATGAGCGCCAGAAGCATCGCCTTCGGAACCGTATGCGCTGCGAAGAAGGTCGTGACGAGGATGAGCGGGTCGAAGTCCAGGAAGACCCGCACCGGATACCCGAGCGTGTCGAAGCCCTTGGACTGGGTCTCGACGAACAGGAATAAAAACAATACGAGGAAGATGCCTTGAGAAACCTTACGTGCGGTTTTCATAAAGTATCCAGGGGTCAGAATTCAGCATAAAACCAAAGAACCATATAACCAAATATCTCCATATCCTCAAACGATAGTACACCTTTTTCAATATTCAGAAGTCATTTCTGGTTTCTTCATTCTGACGCCTGACTCCCTTGACTAACTATACCTTTATCCTTTTCACATTCAACCGGGTATAATCCATCTTCCCCAGGCCTGCCGCATCAGCCAGCGTCACGCACCCGAGGTCGCTGCCCTGCAGGCCGAAAAGGGTCGCCCCGAAGGCGTCGACCGCCACCTGATCTGTGCTCACCACCACGGTGTCCAGCTTCTTCACGTCCCGCAGGTCGCCCCCCTGCGGTCCGTTGTCTGTCAGGATCCGCACCGCGTCCAGCACGGTCAGGGTGGGCTTGATCACCCGGGCCACATCCACGAGGTTCTCGTCGATCCGGCGATGGATCCTCGACCGCCGCCCCCCCATGACGCCCATCCAATTCTTCAGGGATAGGGTGAGCTTTGTGAGGCCATGCGTCTTGGCGATGGGGACATTGATGACCTTGTCCGCCTCGAGCACATCCGTATAGAGCGGCCACGTCTTCAGGGATGAGCCATTGATGGTGACCTCCTTGAACTTCCAGTTGTCGGCATAGCTCACCTCGGCCCCCGCTTTGAGGGCAGCATCCGCAATCTTGCTCTGCACGTAGCACCGTCGTGCATCGTTCACGGGATGATCGAACACCTTGACCTTCTTCGCCCCTGCTTCCAGACAGAGCTTGACCAAAGTCGCCACCACGAAGGGATTCGTGTTCGCCGCAAACTCCGGGGCCCGGTCCCAGCCGATGTTCGGCTTCACCACCACGATATCCCCCTTGCTGATGAACCGCTTCATCCCGCCCATGGCCGCGACCGCGGCCGCGACGATCGCCTGCGGTATCGGCCCCTGCGCAATGACCATGTCTGGCAGCGGCGCCGCCGCCAGACTCTGCACACCACAAGGCAGCATTGACCCCAGCCCGGCCATCGTAGTGATCTTGAGGAATTCCCGCCTGTCCATACCACCCCTCCTCCACACGCAAGGATAGAACCATAATAGCAAACTTAAAGTAAATGACAATCCCTTTCAACCCCCCCTATCTCAAAGAGGGCCAGAGCTTTCAGGACGGTATGACAGTGCATGCCAAGGAGAAATGGGTTGGGGATGGTGGGTCCCTTCGACCCGATCCTCACTGCGTGAAGGCTCGCGCGGCAACCGCACCATCTCCACGGATGTCTATCCGACCTGCGGACTTTAGCATCGCCCTCCGGGAGAGAGTGCAGAAGCGGCCCAGCTCTGCTTTGCAGCTTTTCTTTATCTTATCATGGACCCAAAATTACCGGAAACGTCTTTCGGCAGCCCGGAGCTACCTCATCAAAAAAAGAAAGCCGAATCCGAACAAAGTTCCTGCCGATGAATAGCCTTGAAACCACATGTTTTGAACATTATTATGTGCTATGGTGGTAATATGGAAAACGACAGTAAAATATATGGGAGCGGTACCTGCATCATGCATGTAAACAATGCAGGGTGTTATAGCCAACCTTCTGCCGATGTGTTGATCAAGATCTCTGAAAACATGGTGCAAAATTGCGCCGTGGCCTTTTTCGTCATCGATTCCCATCACCATGTAATCCACTGGAACAGGGCCTGCGAGGAGCTCACCGGCATCAAGGCCGCCGATGTCATCGGGACCTCCAACCACTGGACGGCCTTCTACGATAAACAACGCTCGACCCTGTCGGATCTTATCATTGATAAAGACCTTGAGAGGATGGACGTCCTTTATGCCGTACACGGTCCTTCATTGCTGATTCCCCATGGATTGCACGCCGAAGGCTGGTACCCGAACGTGGGTGGCAAAAAACGCTATCTCATCTTCGATGCATCACCGATCTACCAGCAGGATGGAGGGCTTTTGGGGATTGTTGAGACGTTACAGGATATTACGATACTCAAGCAGATGGAGGAGGAAAAAGAGCGCCTCAACTGCGAATTGAGAGAGGCCCTCAACCAGATCAAGACTTTAAGCGGGCTCATCCCCATCTGCGCAGCCTGCAAGAAGATCAGGGACGACAAGGGGTACTGGAACCAGCTGGAGAACTACCTGGAGAAGCACTCTGATGCAGTGTTCAGCCATGGTCTATGTCCCGAATGTTTCCAGGAATACTTTCCTGAGGCCGCCAAGGCGAAGAAGGAATAGGCCGTATTGGGAACAGATGCGTCAGCTCTTGACGGGCTGTTGCCTAAAGCCGTTAACCCTGAAAATGCAAAATCAAGATTCTTCACTTCGTTCAGAATGACAACCAAAAACAATGCCTTAAGATGTCGCCCTGAGCGCAGCGAAGGGTCTCTTGCATCAAATCTTTGGAGAAAGGTGTTTGGGCAACAGCCCGTTGATTCTTGTAAGGTGCAGGCGATTGTTCGGCACACTATGCAGACTCCCACAATTCGCGCGCTTTTGCTTTAGCGAGTTCTTTCTGCTTGTTTTCGAGCTTGTCGGCCAAGGCCCGATACTCCTTGTAGACTTGACCGAATTCGTTCAAGTCTATGGTTGAGAGAGCATCGAGGCCGGGGTTGATGGCAAAGCGAAACTTGTCCGTATCAGTTTTCTCCCAAGACGGCACATAGCCTTTGGGCTCAGTCAGCAGACCGAATTCGTCCAAGATGGCACCCAAATTGCCTATGACATTTCGAAAGGCCTCGTTGAAGAAGGGCTCATCTTT
>CAYGXB010000107.1:0-9374 GCA_964353605.1 uncultured Bacteriovoracaceae bacterium | reverse complement strand
AGGAAGTGGGCGGCCTTGTTGAATGCCGGATGGGCCGTAACCGGCATCAGCACCTCCGGGGCGTGCACATCCGGCTTGTTTTCCCGGGCCCAGTCACGCCCGGTCTTAACCGCCATCAGGATGCTCTCCGAACCGCCGGAAGTCATGCTGCCCACCGCCTCCGCGCCATGGAACAGGGCGGTTACCATGGACATCACTTCATTCTCCATCTTCAGCAGGCTAGGAAACGAAAACGGACTCAGGGCGTTCTCAACCATGAATTCAGCGTATGCATCGCGCGCAATCCGCTCGACGTCGGCCCCGGCATTATAGATAAGACTGAACATACGCCCCTGGCGCCAATCCTTATCGCCTGCATGCATGCTCCGCAGTTTCGAGAAAAGCTCATCTCGGGATACTCCCTTTTCCGGCAGGAATAACTTTTGCATGGAATCGCCCCTCCTTGCTTTGTATGCGTCGCAGTTCAGTACCGATACCATAGATGGACGGCGTATTCCAGCTGTTGATATCAGCGACAAAATTTGACTAGGCCTTTTCCCGGGGCTATGATAGACCGGCCATGCGCGCTCATATGGCATGTTCAGGACATTACCCCCCGTCCAGGGTCACCTGGGTATATCGAGTATTTTGCTGAAGTAATATTGCATATACACTCCTCAGGCTAAAAAACTAATTTTCATAGCAATAATAATTTAAACCTCGATGATGGCAAGGGCGGTCAAGTGGCGGATATGTATCAGATCTTGTGTCAGAGGAGAAGGAGGGGTTACCACCTTGAGTGAACGAGCATAAAAAACGGTTCATCCTTCAAAAGCGTATTTTTCTGAACACAGCTTATACGAGGGTTTGGCAAGCGGTAATCATTTTGCCACACAGTATCGGGTATATGGTCCCCTCTCCCTGTCCCTCTCCCACGTTGGGGAGAGGGGACCCTTGCTACATCGGGGAAGAACTCTCTTCCTATCACAAAGAGACCGTGGGCTCAAATACGTACGCTTTTGCCGGGTGAAGCTCCCCGTGGCAAGCCACGGGGCTTCTTTAGCGCAGCCAACGGATGGCAAGCCCATGCAAAAACTCATGAGCCTTTGTGGATAAGGGAGACGCTCCACTCCCCCTTATAGCCCCCACGGCAAGGCATGCATTCTTCCCTGCGGTTAGCCGCAGGGTATTCTGCAGACGGTTTTGATGAACCTTCATTTTCGCCTATCTTTATTACGCTCTTCTTGTAAGTATTTTGTTGAATGTCATGCAGGAGGAGAGCGCGCGGGTAGCCAGGATTAAACCATCAGGTGGCACAGGCCAGGACGATGTCTTGCCCGTGGGTCAGAAAAGACGCCACGGTCACTCTGCACCCTCTCCCTTGAGCACGATCCAAGGTCCACAAGTCCGAGCGCGTTCACGGGAGAGGGTGCGACTTCGATGCGAGGCTTCACGCAGTGAAGATCGCGTCGAAGTGAACCGGCATCCACAGACTGATTATGATCGACATGCACTGCAATACAACCTCGGAAGCTCTGGCCCCCTCCTGAAACCAGGAGGGGGTCGGGGGAGGTCGATCTTTCGGGTTGGAAGGAAAACAACGCCGAAGTCAGAAACGCTGAAGATGACTCCTTGTTCTTATAATCCTTTCAGCGCTTTTCCTATCTCGCTGATGAACTCCTGATCGGTACCGCAGCAGCCGCCGATGAAGTTCGCGCCTGCCTGCACGAGTTCGGGAACGAAGCGGACGAAATCCTGGGCAGTAGTCTTGTATACGACCTGTCCTTGTATGGTTTCCGGCAGCCCGGCGTTCGGTTTCATCCAGAGCGGCAGATCGGTGGCGGCGCGCATGCGTTTGCAGATGGGGATGAAGCCCTCGATGCCCTGTCCGCAGTTGGCGCCGATACCGTCCACCCCGATTTTGCTGAGAACCTCAACCGCTTGTTCGGGTGTATTGCCCATCATGGTGCGGTCTTTCTGCTTGCCGGAATCGAAGACCAGGCAGGCAATGACCGGGAGCCCGGTCTGCTTGGCTGCCGTGGCGGCGATCCTGGCCTCAGATAGATCCATCATGGTCTCGACCACGATGGCGTCCGCCCCGGCCTTGACGATGGCCTGGGCCTGTTCTTCAAAGGCCTGTTGCAGATCGTCTTGGCTGACGTCTTTGGTGATCAGCATCTTTCCGCTGGGGCCCATGGATGCAAAGACATAAGCCGTTGTGCCAGCGGCCTTTTTCGAAATCTCGACGCCTTTGGCATTGATCTCGATCACCTTGTCCGCCAGGCCGAACTTGCCGAGCACATAGCGGTTGGCGCCGAAGGTGTTGGTCAAGATGATCCGGCTTCCGGCCTCGACATACTGTCGGGCGACTTCCTCCACCTGTTCCGGGTTGGTGAGATTCCATGAATCGGGGGGTTTTCCTCCCGGCAAGCCCCGTTTGAACAGTTGCGTGCCCCACGATCCATCTGTCAGGACCGGCCCGTCTTTCACCAGATTTTCGATCAATCGATGCATGGCTTTCTCCAATCTTTTTTAAGTTTCGTGCAGGGGCGGCGCTCTTTTTTCACAAGCCCATGATGGCCCGCGTTTCTTCCTTGCTGTCGCCCAGCTTGTAGGGGATGAATGCCAGGAGGCCGATGAGGCAGGACAGTGCGCACACCAGCCATATCACGCGCACGCCCATGGGATTCTCGGCGCTGTATCCGAAGTAAGAGAACACCCCGGCGAGAATGAGCGAGCAGAAGGCCCAGCCGGTCTTGCGTACGATCCCGTAGATGCCGTAGTATATGGCCTGCCTGTTCTTGCCCGTCTTGAGCTCATCGTAATCGGTGAGGTCGGCGAGGACTCCCAGCACCGCGGTGAACATGCCGCCCATCGGCACGGCGGCGATGGGGAAGACCAGCATGGCCTGGACGAACGGGGAAACGATGGTCGTTTGTCCGATGAAAAAGCTCAGCGTGAAGCCGGCGGTCATCATCGCGATGATTGCCCGGAAGACCTTTTTCTTGGAGTATTTCTTGAGCAGCCAGTACCAGAGCGGGGCCGATGCCGCGATCACAATGATCACCTCGCCCATGAGCAGGGAAGCGTCGGCCTGGTTGCGCTTGAGGATGAGCGTGGTCACATACGGCACGTTCATGAGCATGAGCTGATAGGTGAGCTGCACGAACATGATCATGGCGCAGAAGGAGAGCACCTGGCGGTCGGCGAAGACCTCTTTGAGGATGGGGAAAAAACCGCGCGTCTCTTCGCGGGGGGCCTGTCCCACTTTAGGGATGCCAAAGAGCGTGAGCTCGCCCGCTAAGAACGCTATGACGCCTAAAAGCAGCGCCATCTTGAAAAAGCCCATGCGCGTGATGAGGGGGCCGGAAAGCGCACCGCCGATGAGCGCTCCCGCTACGCCGATGGCGACGCCGATGGAGGCGATCTTCACCCGCTCCTCGCTTTTATCGCTCATCTCCGGCAAAACTGCAAACCACGGGATGAGCACGCCGGAATAGGAGATGTAGTAAAGCACGAGCATCGCCGCGAGGAAGCCTGCATTGACGAGGCTGTTTCCCTGCACCAGCGGCGACCACAGGAGGACGAAGGAGACGAAAAGGATGGGGTTGGAGATGAAGATATAGGGTTTGCGCCTTCCCCAGCGCGATGTGGTGCGGTCGGAAAAATATCCTACGAGCGGGTCCGATATGGCGTTCAAAACCCTCTCAGCCGCGAGGATGATGCCCAGAGCGGCCAGGGGGATATATTGCGTAAGGCCGGAGCCTTGCGGCGGGGTATAAAAATAGGGAATCCAGGCATACAGGATGGTGTCATACAGATTGAAGGTGAATCCCGCCATGTTGTAGAGCATGATCCTGAATACACCGAATGCCTGCGCGGGAGTGCCGGTGTGCATATCTTGATCTTGCATGGTCATCTACGTCGACCCCGCAACTTCAGCTGGTCAATCTCTTGGCCAGCTCTACACCGGCCTGGGCATCTTCGCCGTATCCATCGGCGCCGATTTCGTGCGCGTATCTCTGACTGATGGGCGCGCCGCCGATGATGAACTTGAACCGGTCCCTGATCCCGGCTTGGCTGAACAGGTCGAGGACCTCTTTCATGCAGGGCATGGTCGTGGACAGGAGGGCCGACATACCGATGATATCCGGGTTGATTTCCTTGGCCTTGGCCAGGAACGTCTCCGGGGCTACATCGACCCCAAGATCGATCACGTCGAATCCATTGCCCTGCAGCAAGGCCTTCAGAACATTTTTACCGATTTCATGGATATCTCCGGCAACCGTCCCCAGCAATATCACCCCGCGCGCCTTGTAATCGCCTTTTTTGAGCAGCGGTTCGAGGACGGCATAGACATTATTGTAGGCTTTCACCGCCATGAGAACATCCGGCAAAAAGTACTCCTCCTCGCGAAACAGATTGCCGACGATATCCAGTGCCGGGATCAGCGCCTTATTCAGGATATCCAAGGGGTCCAGACCGGCATCCAGGGACTTGCGGCATAGTTCTTCGGTTGCGTCGAACTTCATTTCCACCACAGCGTCTTTGAGTGACTGCACCATCGCATCTGTCATACCATCCTCCCTCGCTGATTCACATCATTATACCCGCATGCCGTGATGGCATGTCCTTTTTTTGACCTCCGCGGTCCTCATCGTGAAGCGTATCGTGTATCACGCTTCCCACTCGGCCGCATAGAAATCGTCGAGGCTGCGGCTGGCCACCATCTTGACATAGGCATCCAGTTCCTTGGCCAGTCCGGGATCGATATCCTTCGGTTTGTGTTTGGCCAGGATCTTCTTGGCCTCCTCTCTGGCCCGGACCGCCATGTTCCTCTGGCCGCCCTTTTCCCAGATATCGCGCTTTTCGCGGTCGCACAGCTTGGGAATGAAGTGCTCCTTGCGGAAGTGTTTCTGGCTATGCTCCTCCATGAGGTAGTTGCCGCCGGGGCCGACGTGTTTGATGACATCGACAGCCAGGGTGTCTTCGTTCACCTCGATGCCCCTGAGCGCGCGTTCGACCATGCCGATCAATTCGTTATCGATCATAGTGAGCTCATGCGCTCCGGCCGTTGTCGATTCCGTGGTGCCTACGCAGGTGATGTAGTTTGCGCCCGCCATGGCGGTCAGGAGGAGAGTCTGTGTCCGTTCAATCCCGCACTGGATGTCCAGTACCTTGGATTCGGTGCCACCCGCCGCAGCCCGGCAGGGGATGTCGTAGAAATGCGCCAGCTGCGTAGCAGCCACACTGATGAGACCGGTCTCGATGGCGCCCAGGGCCACCGTTCCTCGGCGCATCTCGGCGATGGTCGATACGCTGCCGTACATGACCGGGGTCCCCGGGTTCACGACCTGGGCCATGATGATGTGGGACAGAACCTCGGTGTTGTGCTGTACCAAGAGCCCCGCCAACGTAACCGGTGCCGTCGTGCCGGCCATGGCCTCGGGCGACATGAGGGCCGGCTGACCGTGCTCCGCCAGGATCATCAGCCCTTCCAGCTGGATCTGGGCGGTGGAGAGCGGGCTCTGGATGCTGACAATCGTCATGAAAGGATGTTTGTCTTTGATCTTTTCCTTGCCGCCCATCACGAGCGCGGTCATGTGCATCATGTCCGCGGTGGCCATGACACCGTAGGCTCCCATGCCGAACGATTTTCTGCAGTTCTTGGCCCAGGAGCGGATGGTCTGTGCATGAATGGTCTGCATGGGAATGTCATTGGGCCAGATATCCATCTGGTTCGATTGAATGTTGTCGAGATATTCCAGCAGGATGAGGTGGTTCTCGACGTCTTTTAAGGTGGTGGGACGGTACGCGCCGGTCTCCAGATCGTAGATATTGATCAAAGTGCCCAGCCCGCCGTACACCCTGGTTGCGGGGTTTATCACCCATTGCACCGTGGGATCGGCACCGCACATGATGAATTCGCGGGGCGCTTTCTTAAGGTATGCTTCGACGACGTGCGGGGGGAACTTCACGATCTTGGTCTTTTCGTCAACCTTGCAGCCCACGTCTGCGAGCATCGTGCGCATCTTTTTGACCTCCACCTTGATGCCCACCTCTTCGAACAAGGCGAGCGTGTGTTGATGAATCGTTTGCAACTCCTGCTTACTCAGGACCTCGAATGTGTTGCTTTTCATACCTTCCTCCATTTATATCATTGGCTGGTGAAGCTTTGCGATCTCGTCTTCTGCCCACTGGTGGAGCGCCATGCACATCACCCGCTGCAGTCAACGGGAACGTATTTCCTTCAAAAAGTCAATCAACAATTCCCTTCATCATTCCTCAGACTCTCTTTATAGCCGCACGTTCCTGGTGAGCGGGTTACAAGATATCTTTGATCGCTTCTTCATCCCACGGCATGCCTGCCTTTTTTAGATCGATGGCTTGCCTGAGGGCCTGGTGTTTGGCCTTGGTCATGGGCAGCAGGTAAGCCAGGATGATGCTGATGAACAGAAACAGCGCGGTTCCCTCGGCATAGAGCATCCTGATGCCGAAGATCGCCCTGTCTGTCTGGACCGCATCGGGAACATAGCCGATCCAGGAAAGGAAAATCCCGACCAGCCACAGCATAATGGCCACCGAGATCTTGCGGGAGAAGGAAATGATCCCGAAATAGAGACCTTCGCGGCGCTGGCCGGTTTTGAATTCGTCCACCTCCACCACGTCGGGGATCATGGACCAACCGGCCATGGTGACGCCGATCAGTCCTCCGGATGCCAGGATCACCAGGATATAGAAATAGAGCACCGTATCCGGCCGGACGAGCAGGGCTCCCAGGGACTGGATAATGGCCCACATGCCGATGAAGAGCATGAAAGCCCAGCGTTTTCCGTATTTCCCGGAAGCCATATTGATGAAGGGGATCCAGATTATGGTGCAGGCGAACAGGAAGAGGAAGGCGATCGATTGCTGGTTTTCGTTGAACTTCATGAAGTATTTCATGAAATACACCATTACCGCCGCCCCCAGGCTGAGGGCTACATTGCTGGAGACATAGATGCCCACCGTATACCGGAAGGTGCGGTTCTTGAACACCGCACCGGGGATGTCTCTCAATTTCACCGTGGTCGATTCCGGAAAGAGTTCATACCCTCTGGTTGCGCGCCAGGTCCAGAGTATGGGAAATATGGCGAAGAAACCCAGGATGGCCGTCATGACCGACCAGCTCAGCTTCAGGTTGTGGAACGAGGCATTGAACCGCTCAACGAGCGCCAGCGGCAAAGCCGCCCCCAGAATGGAGGCGATCTGGCAGAAGACCGCGCGGTAGCTGACAAGGCTGGTTCTTTCGTTATAATCCTGTGTCATTTCGGCCGAGAGCGAAGTATAGGGTATATCCAGCATGGTAGATGCCGTAAAATAGATGGCCACCGCGAGGATAAAGTAGGCAAGGGTCAGTTTCGGGCCGAAGCCGAAATCGGTAAAGAGCAGCCAGGTGATGACCCCAAAGGGGACTGCCGCCGCGAGTATAAACGGTCGTCTTCTGCCATACTTCGACGTGGTCCTGTCGGAGATGATACCCATCGCCGGGTCGGTAATCGCATCCCAGGTCGTTCCCAGCATCATGATGAATCCGGCCATAGCCGGTTCGATTCTCACCACATCGGTCAGGAAGAAGAGAAACAGCACGTAGAACATGGTCCAGGTAAGGGAGTTCGACAGTTCGGCGGTCCCATAGCCCAATTTGACGCGCACGGGAATTCTGGTGGATTTTTCCATAATCATTGCACCTCGCACCTCGCAACAGCTATGCGGTGAAGCATAGCACTGCACTCTCTATTCAAAACTTCTCTATAGTAATCGAAAAACGGGCCCTCCTCAAGCAGAAAAGGTCGCACTGCATCCATTGGCCGGTACATAGTGCTCATGATTTTTTTAAGCGCTCAGGTCAGATGCGGCACTGGAGAGGACAGGAATAAATGGGTTGCTTTTTGAAGATCAACACGGTAGCCATAGTGCAGACATTCGAACACCAGAGGAATGCTAATTTGGCAAGGAGGAGAGCGTGAGCAGAGCAATAAATCCGGACTGGAACGTGGAAACGTTGTGCGTGCATGCCGGCGAAGGGATCGATACCGATACCAAGGCCATCCGACGGCCGCTGCATATGGCGAATTCCTATGAGCTTTCCACCGATCTTCAGGACCTCATCGATGCCCTCACCTTCGAGAATCTCTATCGCTACAATTACACCCGCGAGCATAGCCCCACCCCGCGCTACCTCGAGGAACGTCTGGCAATGCTTGAAGGGGGCGAAGACTGCGTGGTGGCGGCCAGCGGCATGGGCGCCATTTCCGCGACGCTCTTCACCCTGCTGAACACAGGTGACCATATCGTGGCCTCCGAGGTGTGCTATACCGGAACGCAGAAACTCATCGGCTTCCACCTGCCCCGCTTTGCCGGCATAGATGTCAGCCTGGTGGACACCTCGGATCTGGATGCGGTCAAGGCCGCTATCCGGCCTCATACCAAGGTGGTATATGTGGAAACCCCGGCCAATCCCCTGGTCCTTATCTGCGACATCGAAGAAATCGCCACGTTGGCGCATGCCGTGGGCGCGACCCTGGTGGTGGACAGCACCTGGTCGGGCCTCGTCAACCAGAGTCCGCTCCAGTTGGGAGCCGATGTGGTCATCCACAGCGCCACCAAGTATATCAACGGCCACGGCGATTCCCTGGGAGGGGCGGTGATCGGCCGGAAGAAATTCCTGGGCGAGGTGCGGGAATACGGCATTACCCACCTGGGAGCATGCATCAGCCCGTTCAATGCATGGCTCATCCTGCGCGGGTCGGTTACGCTGCCCTTGCGGGCCAGGAAACATTCGGAAAACGCCCAGAAAGTGGCCGAATTCCTGGAGGATCACCCCAAGGTGAAGTCGGTCAGCTTTCCGGGATTGAAGAGCCACCCGGGATATGCCGTGGCCCAAAAGCAGATGAAAGCCCCATCGGGTATGCTGAATTTCAACCTGAAGGCGGATATGAACGCGCATTTTGCATTCCTCAACCAGCTCAAGCTCATCACTCACGCCGTATCCCTGGGGCATGACCAGAGCCTGATCATGTACATTCCCACGTTCTTTTTCTTTGAGGATATGGTCGTCTTCAACGCAGCGCAAAGGGAGAAATACTCGCCGATCATGGGCGAAGGGATCTTTCGCCTGAGCGTGGGGATCGAAAACGCGGATGACATCATTGCCGATATCGAGCAGGCCCTCGCAACAGTGCCGTAGACTTGCTCCCGAGAGGGCATGGATGATCAGCTCTTTATTCTTGATAAACAGCATTCTATTCGCCTTTGCAAGCTTTCTTCCCCGGGGTTGTTTTGGTCTTGTCAAGAATAAACGGGTTGTTGCTCAAAACCCATTCTTTATAAAATCAAAGCATGAGACCCTTCGC
>CAYGXB010000106.1:0-9578 GCA_964353605.1 uncultured Bacteriovoracaceae bacterium | reverse complement strand
CTTGTACCAAATTCTGTTGCGTTCATTCATATCCTCATCCTCATCTTGAAAGAAGTATTATGCATTTCAATTTTATCTCTCTACAGGACCTGCATTACGGGAACCTGATTGGTGTATTATATCCTGATCATGTAGCATGATCAATTCTTCTTGAATGGGACTATACAGTATGCCGTCTGCATGCATGTATTGGCGACGGAGAGGATAATATTGGCTTATCATATGGCTTGATCAATGCTAAGCGCATCACCCTGCCACCCACGCGCTGCTCGAGGAGGATGTCTACCTGAGCGACATTCTTGATCGAGGCAAGCACCTTTTCGTCCTTGTCGGCCCAGACAAATAACCCTGGCGCTTTGATACGCGAAAGGCTGTGGATATTTCGCATCACCTTGCCGGAAGTCATGGAGAAGAGCCCCGCCGTTGATTCGTCGCCCTGGATCATGGTTATCTCCCGATGACCTGCCTTGTAGAGGGCTTCCCGCGCAAAAACAAGGCAGTCTTCCCCTGGATTTTTATAGCTGAAGTAAACGGTGGCGGTTGTGCATAAAGCTATGCACATGACAATGACGAGATGTATCTCCTTCAACTCGCGCCGTCTGGCCACACCAGCAAAGACGGAGAGTCCGCCCAGGGATAAAATGCCCATGGAAACACTCAGGGCGGTTTTTCCAATGAGGATGCCCGCGAAGGGGACAAAACTGCCGACGATCGCAATCCACCACGTAATCCGGAGCATGATGTCTTCCCATTTTCTTCTCGATGCCGTGGTCAGCCAATTGGCGACCATACAGGCAACAGCCGGGTAGAGGGGTGCCAGATAGACCACTCTCTTCGTTGATGCCAGACTGAGCAAGATGAATGGTCCAATCACCCAACTGAGATAGGGATCATGCCTGAAGTTTCTCATGGAGGCTACAAAGGCAGGGATGCCGAGGAAAGTCCAGGGAAGCATATTCATGGGAAGCGCGTCCCAATAGTACAGGATGCCCTGCTGGTGGCCGAGGATGGCGCCTTCAGAGGCACCGGTAAAACGCATGATATTATTGACCACGATCGCCTCCCGTATGAAAGGCCACCCCCCCTGATGATAGACGCCAGCCACCCAGGGTATGACGGGGATGAGTGCAATGACCAGGATCAGGAGCGGACGCATTCTCCAGAGCATGCTGATATCCTTGTGTCTGATGAAATCTATAAGGATAGCAACCGCGATGATCGCAGGCCCTATAAGCCCTTTCGCCATGAAGGCCAATCCAGTGGCAAGTCCCAGGATGATGGAATCTCTAGTACCAGGCTTGTCCAGCAAGCGGAGGTATGCATACAGGGCTAGCGTCACGCCGCATACGAGGGAGATGTCAACCATGATCCAGCGGGAGATCCGAAAGAACCCCCATGAGCTCGCCAGGATGCCTACGGCGAGAAGTCCAGCGTGTAAGCCTTTGCGTGGGTATACGATGAAAAAAGTTATCCCAAGCGTGAGAACCCCGAAAAGAAGCGAGGACATACGGAAGGGGATGTCGCTTTTTGTTCCGAACAGGGAGCCGAATACGGAGGCAACGGCATAATACAAAGGCGGTTGCTCCAGAAAAGGACGGCCAT
Organism: uncultured Bacteriovoracaceae bacterium; assembly: GCA_964353605.1. Classification (GTDB taxonomy): domain Bacteria; phylum Desulfobacterota; class Desulfomonilia; order UBA1062; family UBA1062; genus CAYGXB01. Next base: position 7,976 of record CAYGXB010000106.1, on the reverse strand, counting down.
TGAGATGGGGGACGAAATAATTTCCCGTGCGTGCCATCTCGGCGCAGATGCCCGCCACCCTCGGCTCATCCGGCCTCCAAAGCCCGCGGTTGATGCCGGGGAACTGCATGATGACGAGCAGGCATAAGAATATAATGATCCAATGCTTTTCGCCCAAACCTTACCTTCCTTGTGCTCGGAGTATGTACTCCCTATTATACGGAGAGAGGATACATGGCAAAATTTACCACAAGCTTACCGACAAGATTACCTTTTGGCAATCTCAGGGTTCGGAAAAGCCGGGCGCGGCAGGGAGAGCGTGAATTTGCTCCCCTTGCCCGGGTTGCTTTCTACGGTGATCTCGCCGCTATGGCAGCGGACAAGGGCCTGAACCAGGCTGAGCCCCAGACCATTGCCGGGCGTGGAACGGCTGCGATCGGCCCTATAGAAACGCTCAAAGATGTGCGGAAGGTCTTGGGAGTCTATGCCCATACCGGTATCGGCAACACTCACGATCACATGCGTAAGGGTTCCTTCCACAAACAAGAGGACGTTCCCTCCGCGCGGGGTGAACTTGATGGCATTATCCAGGAGGTTCGCGATTATGCGCTGGAGACGTGATCGGTCTCCCGGTATGATCAAATGCTCCTGGGGAATTTCTATCCCGAGCCATACCTGTTTATCTTCCGCAAGCACGTGAAAGAGTTCACAGGCCTCCTTGGCAAGCTCAGTCATGTCCACCTCGTCTCGCGGCAGGTCCCGGACACCCGACTCGGCCATGGCGATCTCCAGCATGATATTGATCATCTCCACGAGACGGTCGCTCTCCTCGATCACCATCCCGGCCATTTCGCGATAGGCGTCAAGGGTCGGCTCCCCGGTCAGGGTCGTCTCGGCGATACCACGTATTCGGGTGAGAGGGCTCCTGAGGTCATGGGCTATGTTATTCGTCACTTCCCTCAATTCCTTCACCAGGCCTTGGATGCGCTCCAGCATGTCATTGAAGGCCATGGCGAGGTGGTTGATCTCTTCCCCTTCATTGCCTTGCGGGACTCGGCGGGAAAGGTCCCCTTTCCCTATGCCTACCGCGGTCTCGGTAATCCGCTCCACACCTGCCATCGCCCGTCTGGCCACGAACCACCCTACGATTGCGCCGCACAGCAGCATGATCATGACGGCAGACGTGAAGATCTGACGGTAGTCCTCGACCAGCTCTTCGTCATCATGGACCGTGTTGCCGATTTGGATGATGTTGCCCTCAAAGAGCTGCTTCGAGATCACCCGCACATGATGTTCCGTGCCGGGGATGGTCAAGGTTTCCAAAGCCTCTTTCCCGTTTGCAAGGCGCTGAGCAAGGTTTCGGGGGAGAACCAACCCCTTCCACGCGCTCATGTCGGATGTTGCCATGACATCCAGACGCGGGGAAATGATCCGGAAAAACACACGCTGGATGCCTACCGCCTCTGCCTCCCACTTGAATTCCTCCCTAAGAGCGTCGATTCCGTTGATACGATAGAACATCTCGAATGCTTGTACATCATTCCGCAAGGTCTCATCCATGCGTTGTTTCAGGTTTGCGGTCAATGTGACGTAAACGAGGCCAAAGACCGTCAGTGACACCACCCCGAAGAGGATGGCATAGTAGAGGGTAAGACGAAAGGTGACGGTCTGGAATACCTTGATTCTCTTATTCAAGCAGGTAACCGATGCCCCGTATGGTATGGATCAGCTTGCGATCGAAGTTGCGCTCGATCTTGTCCCTCAATCTGCATATTCTTGCCTCGACGATATTGGTCTGCGGGTCGAAGTTATAATCCCACACATGCTCGATGATCATGGTCTTGGACACGGCCCGGCCCTTGTTCCGCATGAGGTATTCAAGGAGGGCGAATTCCTTGGTCTGGAGTTCGATCTCCTTTCCGGCTCGAAACACCTTGCGCCGCAAGAGATCCAGGGAGAGGTCCCCGACCATAAGGCTCGTCGGCTCATTTACCCCACCGGCCCGACGCATAAGGGCCTGGATACGCGCCAGGAGCTCGGTAAAGGCGAAAGGCTTCACCATGTAGTCATCGCCGCCCTTCTGAAGACCCTTGACACGGTCATCCACCGAGCCCTTGGCGCTCAAGATGAGCACCGGCAGCGCGACCTTCTTCTCCCGCAGCCTCTCAACCAGCGTAAGACCATCGAGCAGGGGAAGCATGATATCCACAACGGCAGCATCATACTGCTCGATCATGGCAAGGTACAGACCTGTTTCCCCATCCTGGGCATGTTCCACCACGAACCCGGCCTGCTTCAAGCCCTTCATAATGAAGGCGGCGGTTCTTTCATCATCCTCGACAAGGAGTATCCTCATCCTTGCCCCTGTCTTCCCGGTATGATATGCGCCAACCTCGCCATTTTATTGCCGATCCTTTGCTCGCGGAGCATCGCTACCTCCGCAGACTGCCTTATTACGCCAAGGATTTTGTCCTGTTTATCAGTCCAGATATAGACTCCTTCCCTGTGGATCTCCGAGGGGTTGGAAACAACCCGATAGGTTTTCCCGCTCACGAACGGAAGCACGCCTTCGAAGATCTCTTCGGGGGCGAGTATGGTTATCTCTCCCGGATGTTCGGCGACAACCTCGCGTGCAAAGGAGAGATAATCTTCCTGCGGCTGGAGGTATTTGTAATAGACGACGGTACTTGCACTCAGGGCAAGGCACATGACGAGAGGAAGGGCAAGGCCTGTTTTTCTCAGCTCAGGCGTTCTCATGATCAGGAAGAGACCTCCCAGGGAGATCATGCCCATACTTATACCAAGGATCGGAAAACCGAGGAAAGCACCGGCGAACGGGACGAAAACCCCTGCCAGAGCGATGAACCAGGTTATCTTCAGGAGCACCGCCTCCCATTTCGCGGTGATCCCCTCCTTCAGGTATTGGGCGATCATGCATGCGGCGGCCGGGTACAGGGGTACAAGGTAAATCGCGCGCTTGGTGGATGCCATGAGGAGCAGGATGAAGGGGCCAAGGAACCAGCTCATATAGGGATCAAGCCGCATCTGTTTCACGGAGGCAATGATGGCCGGGATAAAGAGGAGGGTCCAGGGAAGGAAATCCAGCGGAAAATGCTCGAAATAATAGAGCAGGCCATGCTGATGCCCGAGGGCCGCTCCCTCGGCGGCACCGGTAAAGCGCATGAGGTTGTTCACGACGATAACCTCCCTGACGAACAACCAGCCGCCCCGTTGCCACAACGAAATAACCCAGATGCAAACGGGCACGAGGAAGAAGAGCACAACTGCGCCGGGCCTGATCGCGAGGATGAGTCTCAGATCCCTTTTGGCAAGGATATCAGCGAGGATGGCGGCAGCGACGATGGCAGGCCCCACCAGACCCTTGGCCATGAAGGCTATGCCGAGGGCCAGTCCCAGGAGGAGCGCATCCCGCAGCATGCGCGTTTCCTTCAGCTTGAGATAGGCATACATGGCGAGCGTCACGCCGAAAACAAGTGCGCTGTCAATCTGGATCCAGCGGGAGAGCCAGAAGAACTCCCAGGCGCTGGCCAGAATGGCCGAGGCCATGACCCCGGCCACAGGCCCGTGCTTCCCGCTCACCATAAAAAAGGTGATCAGGATGGTCAGGGCTCCGAAGAGGAGAGATACGAGGCGATAGGGCACATCCCAATCGACCCCGAACACCTTGCCGGCGAACGCCGCGACCGCATAGTAGAGGGGTGGCTTTTCAAGGAAAGGCGTGCCGTTCAGGTGCGGCACTATGTAATCGCCACTGCGGGCCATTTCGGAGCATATGCCGGCTACCAATGGTTCATCCGGCCTCCAGATGCCGTGATCGATCCCCGGCAGGAGGAGAAACGCGAAGAGGAAAAAAACAATGGCCCATTGCCGCGTATGCATAGCAATGGGCCTAACACAGGATGGTTTCAAATGGCAAATGACAATTTGGTTATAGTACCTCCTCTTAAGGCCGCCAGATATGCCCTCATTTCACTCGGGATGCTGTCGATATGGACGAAACCGCGCTCGCCCGCGGATAATCGCCGACAGCGATCTTGTCCTCCTTCGTCAGGAGCCAGCCGAAGATCGGGTTGCGGTGATAGATTCCGGCCTCCTTCTGCCAGAAATAGGTCAGGGTCAGGGTGTTGTTGACAGGATTCACCGCGATGCCGTTCGGGAACGTATCGATCACCTTGCCGCCAACCCAGACGTTGCCAATCAGGGGGAGCGTCTTATAGATCGCAAGGATATACTTGCCGTCCTGCAGACCCGCCAGATCAAAGACAAAAGACCTGACAGATGCGATCACCATATAGCAGGTGTCTCCATCCACGGTGGAGTCCGCGATCCCATAGAGCTGCACTGGATCAATGATGTTTTCGATGTTTTCACTGAGCATCTTTACGATCCACTTGATCAAGTCATCGTTCGAGAAGTCGACGAGGCTGAATACAAAAGGGTCAGGGTCGTTGGCAAGGACCTTCTGTTTGTCGAGACACACCGAACTGCCGCCGATATTGGCAATGCCTGGAACATGGAGACCGGCCGAGTTCACATAGATCATGTTGTAATTCTTGGTGAAGAGGATCTTGGTCTTGCCATAGAATTTGTAATTATCGCCTTCCCCTTTGCCGGCGATGGGATTCAATGCCTCGAGACTACTTCCGGTCACCTTGAACGGGAATATCTGCGTGGATACTGCCAGGAGCAGATCGCTTTGGGGCGAAATGGCGATGTCATAGTTGTCGATATCCAGGATATCCGGGGCAATGTCCTTTCTATCCAGGAGGGTGCCGTCGAACGCATATGCCCTCACTTGAGCGAATATCCCGGCTAGTGCGGTTGCAACCACATACAGGGTTTCGCGGCTCGGGTCCACGGCAAGCCTCCGGCCTAGGTAGAAATCAAAGCCGTTTTTCAGACTGAAGTCGTTCTGCAGTACAAGCGTCTGGGCATCATAGAGCTCGATATGGCTCGACAAACCGAGGGTGTCCTGCGTGCCCACAATGAGACGAGCTCCATCCTTGGTGATGGCCATATCCCATACGCGCCTGGTCTGGAGAGGGTATTGTTTGATCTGGAAGTATGTGCTTGTCTTGGTTTGGACATCGATCACACCAATCCTGTCATCCGAGCCTCCCGCGACATATGCAGTCCTTCCTTCAGGGCTGGTTAACACTTCGCGCGGAGCATTGACGCCTTTTACCGTGATGGGTGATGCCTGCATGTCATCCGTATCAATAAGCACTACCTCACCATTCTGACCCAGGAGATCGGCTGTGGCGATGATGGCCGTATTGTCAAAACAGCCCGTAAAACCGAGCGCAAGTACCAGAATGAGGCCGCCGATGATCTTCTGCATATGAACCCCTCACCATTTCATAATAGAATTCCATGCAAACAATATACCGGACCATAGTAATTCTAACTTATTGAAATTATACGTAAGATACTCCTGGTGCAAAGGAGATGAGGAAAATCTTTTCCATAAGTGAGTAACCGAGGGATCATTGCAAGGGAAGTACTTTTCAGCATTTGAGCTTGTCCCGTCCCATAGGACAAATATAATAATACAGCCCTGACATCGCTTCAGCGGTGGTGAGCCATGGAATCAGAATACCCCCGCTCCGCTTGATCTCATGAGAAATATCCATGCATACCTGCAGGGCTGCATCTCGTGATGTTTCGCCTTGCATTTGCCGAACACTCCGATTAGATGGTGTCTATGGTACATATCGATAATATGCAGGCGGTTGTCATAGGGGCAGGTCCGGCAGGGCTTGGAGCGGCCCTCGCTCTTGCGCGTGAGGGGATGCCGGTCGCGGTATTTGAAAGGCAGACGGTATTGGGATCTTTGCGCCGGGGGGAGACCATCCGGTTCAATAGGGAGATGGAGGCCCTCCTGGGGCAGGGCTTTTTCGATTCCCAGGCTATTCATCGCATCAACAGGAGACGCTACTATTCCCATACTGGTAGCAGGTATGTCGATCGGACCATCTCGTCTGCGAATATCATCATCGATTGGAGATCGTTCATAGGTGCCCTCGCAGCGGCGGCAACAAAGGCCGGTGCGCAGATACATACCGGCGCCGAAGCGATATCGATCATCGGCGACCCCGGCCGGGTAGGGGGCGTCAGGATAAAGATGTCGGGGTTGGCTGAGGAAGAGGTTCGCTCCCCTGCCGTATTTTCTTGCGGCGGCATCGATGATCAAGGGTCGCGTTTCATCGGCATCGACCGGAGCTCTATGGATAAGCCGGTGCAGAAATGGCTCATGCAAGACTATTCCGGCCCGGACGACCGCCTGGAATATCATTTCCACCTTGGGAAGAGCGGCATGACCATCGGTACCCTGTTCCCGAGGGGTCAGGGTCAGGTGGAGGTCATTCTGCTGAGCCTCTCTCGAGAGGATCAGCCGGACCTCGAAACCTTTGCAAGGCATCACCCGCTATTCAGGGAGCGCATCGCAGGAGCACGACCTTTCTATGCCCTGAAAACCTTCATTCCCATGGGTTCCATGATTACCCGTTGTTTCCCGGTCACAGGCCTTGCAATGGCCGGCGACGCCCTTGGTCATGTACAGGCGCGGGGGGGGAGCGGGATCAGGACCTCCTTCCTCATCGGATACAACGTCGGGAAACTTGGCGCACAGGCCCTGCGCTCGGGGCAATGGCATGCCGCGAATGCGTCCATGCTGAAGAACCACCTTCTGCGCGAGCTTGCATTCCATAACCTTGTCTACTCCCGTGTGCGACAGCTCCTGTTCCGGCCTCTCTCCAGTGGAGAAAGCATGGATAAATATTGGTACCTCCTGAAACATGCACTTCGCTGATGCATTTTCAGACCCTGCATGGCATTGGGGCAACACTTCCGGTTGTTTGCAATTACAAGATGCCTTGGGAGGTATATATGGGTGATCGGTGGAATACGATTCTGTGCCCTCTCCTTATCATGATGCTCCTGGGTTTAAGCGGCTGCGGCCTCATTTTCAAGCAGATTCCACCCGGTGAAAATCATACCCCGGTGCTCGGGGCTCAGGAGTGCTTCATCAAGGTAGGTGAGGTTAATTACCATTATGCCGAATATCCTGCCGACGGCGAGGATATCCTCATGGTGCACGGTTTCGCCTCTTCCACCTATGCGTGGCAGAAGGTGGCGCCTCTCCTCCAGAAGAAGGGCTACCACGTCTGGACGCTCGATATGAAGGGATTCGGGTGGTCCGACAAGCCCAAAGGCGCACGGTACGACGCGCATACCCTCATGGAAGAGGTGAGGGCCTGGATGGAGGCGGTAGGGCTCAGGAAAAGCACCTTTGTTGGCAATTCCCTGGGCGGCGCGGTCGGCGTCCTCATGGCTCTGGAGCATCCGGAGAAGATTGACCGGCTTATCCTGCTCGATCCGGCCGGCTATCCACAGAAGAAACCGCTCGTGATCCGGATGGCCTCCATACCCGGCAGCATCAGCGCCATGAAGCTCATCTTCGGCCGGTGGATGGTATCCTGGAACCTGAAGGAGGTCTTTTACCATCAGGACTGGATAACGCAGGAAGGCATCGATGCCTATTACTACCGACTCAGGACCGAGGGAGCCCTCGATGCCCAGGCCTCCGTGATCGAGGGACTCGATTTCGAAGCCTTTGCTACGTATATCAAGCGCATACCCGAGATCAAGCACAGGACCCTCATTGTATGGGGCAAGAATGATCGCTGGATACCCCTCGAAAACGGTGTTAAATACAGGAGGGACCTCTCGAACTCCACCTTGGTGGTGATTCCCCAATGCGGGCACATGCCCCAGGAGGAATACCCCGACTTGACCGCGCGGGTCATCCTCGATTTCCTGGCCGGCACGCTTGTCACAGACACCATCCTGCCCGTCGTACCGGCTCAGGCATCATAGAGAGTGATTTCAATACCCCCCTCGATCTCAAGGAGGGCCTAGGATCGACCGGTCATGGTTGGCCCCCTGAAGACTGGAGGGGGGGGATTGATAGCATT
>CAYGXB010000105.1:0-9595 GCA_964353605.1 uncultured Bacteriovoracaceae bacterium | reverse complement strand
GAACCTTGCCCGAACTCCCCTTCGAAAAACGCGCGCGCTTCATGCATCAATACGGCCTGATCTTCTACGATGCCGATGTCCTGACCCAGACGCGGAACCTGGCCGATTACTTCGAGCGCTGCGTTCAGCTTCTGCCTGCGCCGAAGGACATCTGCAACTGGATCATGACCGAGGTCCTGCGCATCCTCAAGGAGGGCGACATCGCGGATCTGAAGGTGACGCCCGAGATGCTCATTCGCTTGATCAAACGCATCAACGACGGGACCATATCCGGCAGGATTGCTAAAGAGGTCTTCGATGCGATGGCAGATACCGGCACGGCGCCGGAAGAGATCATCCAGGCGCGGGGCCTCGTCCAGATCAGCGACGAGACACACCTGCGTGAAGTCACCCGGTCCGTCATCGCCGCCAATCCCAAAGAAGTCGAATCTTACAGGAAGGGCAAGACCGGTCTCCTGGCCTTCTTCGTCGGCCAGGTGATGAAGGCTACCAAAGGCCAGGCCAACCCCACTCTCACCAACGCGGTGGTCAAGGAGCTGCTCGAATCATGAAACGCCTGCATATAGCGGACACCAAAGAGATCCTCAAGGGCAAGGTCACCGATGTCTATTTCCTCCGCACAGCGAAGATCCTTCGTGAGAAAGGCCAGGCCAAGCACGTCTGCATGGAGATCTTCCTGAAAACCTTCCCCGAACCGTCCTACCGATGGGGGGTGTTTGCAGGGCTGGAAGAGGTGTGCGTACTTCTCGAAGGCCGGCCGGTCACTGTGCGGTCTCTGCCGGAGGGGAGCATCTTCTTCCCCGGCACCCCGGTCATGAGCATCGAAGGGAATTACCTCGACTTCGGCGAGCTGGAGACCGCCATCCTGGGCTGCCTCTGCCAAGCCTCCGGCATCGCCACGAAAGCCTCGCGCTGCCGGGTGGCGTGCGGAGACAGGATCCTCATCAGCTTCGGCGCCCGCCGCATGCACCCTGCCATCGCCCCCATGGTGGAACGCGCAGCCTATATCGGCGGGTGCAATGGCGTAGCTGGCGTAGCCAGCGCCCGGCTCATCGGCGAGAAACCCGTCGGCACCATGCCCCACGCCCTCATCATCCAGATGGGAGACACCGTGAGCGCCGCCCTGGCCTTTGATGAGCTCATCGAAAAGGACGTGCCGCGCGTGGTGCTCATCGACACGTTCTTGGACGAGAAGTTCGAGGCTCTGCGTGTGGCCGAGGCCTTGGGAGACAGGCTCTACGGCATCCGTTTCGACACCCCGGCATCGCGCAGGGGCGATTTCAGGGCCATCATCGAGGAGACCAAGTGGGAGCTCGCCTTGCGTGGTTTCGGCCATGTGCGCATATTCGTCTCGGGCGGGCTCGACGTGAAAGACATCCTCGAACTCCATGACGTCGTGGACGCCTTCGGCGTCGGTACCCTGATATCCTCCGCCGACACGCTGGACTTCTCCATGGATATCGTGGAGATGGAGGGCTTCCCCATCGCCAAGCGCGGCAAGGCCTCGGGCAGGAAATCGCTCCTGCGCTGCAGAACCTGCATGCGCGACTACGTTGTGCCCTACGGTCAGAAACAGACCTGCGTCTGCTCTGGCCCGACCGAGGATGCCCTGCAGCCCATCATCGAATCCGGCTCCCTCGTCCATGACCTGCCCAAACCCCAGGCGATCCGGGAGCACGCTTTGGACGAGCTCTCCCATCTCCTGAAAGGATCTTCACCCCGAGATGCGCTAGGACTATGATCAGACCGTTCTTCTTTGAACAAGGCATCTTTTACATCCTCGATCAGAGGCGACTTCCCGATGAGGAGGTGTGGATCAGGTGCACCTCGGAGGCCGATGTCGCCGAGGCCATAAATACCCTCGCTGTACGGGGGGCGCCGGCGATCGGCATAGCCGCTGCCTATGGGATTGTCCTGGCCGCCCAAGCGGGCCAAGACATGCAAGCAGCGGCTTCCACGCTCATCAAGGCCAGACCCACTGCCGTGAACCTCGCTTGGGCGGTCAATCGTGTCCTGGCGGCGGTGCGAGCTTGCCCGGATAGAGATGCCCTTGTGACAATGCAGGGGGAGGCTGAGGCTATCTGGGAGGAGGAAATCCGGGCCAACCGGGACATGGCGGAACACGGCGCAGCCCTCTTTCCGGATGGAAAAAAGTATGCGATCCTCACACACTGTAACACCGGGTCGCTTGCCACCGGCGGCATGGGGACCGCCCTCGGCGTGGTCAGGGCACTGCACGCCCGGGGAAAACTGGCCATGACCTATGTGGACGAGACACGGCCCCTGCTCCAGGGCGCCCGGCTCACTGCCTATGAGCTCAAGCAGGATGGCATCCCCGCCACCCTCATAACCGACAGCATGGCGGGATGGCTCATGCAGCAGGGGAGGGTAGATGCCGTCATGGTGGGGGCGGACAGGATTGCCCGCAACCATGACACCGCCAACAAGATCGGCACTTACAGCCTCGCCGTCCTCGCCCATGCCCATGCCATACCCTTCTACGTGGTCGCCTCACTGTCCACGTTCGACCCGGAATGCCCCTCGGGCGATCACATCCCCATCGAGGAAAGGGACGCCAGCGAGGTGCAAGGCTTGGGCGAGCAGCAGATCGCCGAGGATATCCCGGTCTACAACCCGGCCTTCGACATCACCCCGCACAAACTGATAACAGCCATCATCACCGAGTCGAAAATATTTCGTTGAGGTTTTCGGGGAACCCCCTTGTGGAAAAGGGGTTTTCCCCGGACCCCTCCCCAGTCTTGTAGGTGGCTTGGGCAATGAAGATTGAATAATATATCAAGGCTGGCATAGGCGCAGATGTATCCGTGGAAATGAGCGAAAAAAAGTCACAGAAAAAAGGAGCAGGAGATGCAGTACAACAGCCTGGATGCTGCTCTGATCGAGAAGCTCAAGGAGATCGTCGGATCGGAGAATGTCATCACCGATCCGGAGCGCATAGGGGATTATTCTCACGACGAATTCAGCCAGGAGGAGATCCGGCGCATGCCGGAGGCCGTTGTGAAGCCACTCGACACCGATCAGGTCTGCCGCGTGGTGCGTCTGGCGAACGAGCGCTGCATCCCGCTCACGCCGCGCGGCGGCGGTACGGGGCTGTGCGGCGGCTGCGTGCCCATTTTCGGCGGAATCGTCCTCTCACTGGAGAAGATGAACCGGGTCATCGAAGTCGATGCCGATAATCTTATGGCCGTGGTCGAGGCCGGGGTAACGCTGCGGCAGTTCTATGCGGAGATCGAAGGCACCGGGCTCTTCTTTCCTCCCCATCCGGGTGACGAGAGCGCCATGATCGGCGGCCTGATCGCCACCAACGCAGGGGGCGCCCGGGCGGTCAAGTACGGCGTGATCCGCAACTATATCCGCGGCATCGAACTCGTGCTCTCCGATGGCACGGTCACCGCCATCGGCGGCAAACTCATGAAGAGCAGCACCGGATACAGCCTCATTAACCTGCTCATCGGTTCGGAAGGAACACTGGGGATCATCACCCGTGCGACCATCAGCCTTACCCCGCCCCCGGAAGCCATGTACACGCTGGTCGTTCCCTTCGCGACCCTCGAGGACGCGATCAAAACCGTGCCCCTCATCCTCAGGAACCGCATCATCCCCATGGCGGTAGAATTCATGGACCGCACCGCCATCAGCATCGCCGAGCACCATCTCAACAAGACTTGGCCTTGCCGGGAAGGGCAGGCGCACCTCATGTTCATACTGGATGCCCCGAGCACGGACGAGCTCCTGCGTCTGTCGCAGAAGGTCGCCGGCATCTGCATGGCCAACGGCGCCCTCGATGTATTCGTTGCCGATGAACGGCAGAAGCAGAAGAACATCCTCGAAATCCGCAGCTTGATCTACGAGGCGATGCGAGCACACATGCTGGAGATCCTCGACCTCACCGTGCCACCGGCCGCCATCGCCGATTTCGTGGGTGCGGTCCGCGCCGTGGAGCGGGACTTCGGCACCTGGCTGCCGACCTATGGACATGCAGCCGATGGGAATGTGCACATACACATCATGCAAGCGCGCTGGGAAAATGGCGCCTGGCTCTCGATCGACGGGTGGAAGGAAATGTATCCCGCCATCCGCAAGCGCCTCCACGATGTGGCCAGGAGCTTCGATGGCATTATCTCGGGAGAGCACGGCATCGGGCTCGTCAAGAAGGAATTCATGCATGCATTTCTCGACCGTGCCCAGCTCTCTCTCATGCAATCCATCAAGAAGGCCTTCGACCCACACGGCATCCTGAATCCCGGAAAACTGTTCCCGGATTGAGCGGCCCGCACACGACAGGGAAAGGTGGTGTGGCCGGGGCGTACGCTTGTTCAGAGCTCGTAGAGGGTATCGTCCACTTTGGGCTTCGGCTTACCCTTGGTCTTCTTCCCCGGGGTTTCTGCGAGAAACGGCTCCTCTCCGTTCAGGAGATCGCCAAGCTCCTTTTCGATCTGCTCGATGTCCTCGCCGCGCTCCATACGGCTCAGGGCCTCCTCCATCCCCGGTCCGAGCGGAAGCCCGGCCGTTTGGGTGAGTCTCCGCATGAGCTGTGCCGCCTGTCGCGGGTCGTCCTCGTTGATCTTCTCTGCCTCGTTCGTCAGCATGGCCAAAGCCTTCTCCATGCGGGTCTCGTCGATAGGCGGCATGCCCGTTTCGCCCTCCTCTTTTCTCCCCGAGGTCGTGAAGAAGACCGAGACCTTGCGTTTCAGCTGTACACCCTTGCACCGTGGGCAGTCTGGAATCTTGTCGGTATTGACCATCCGGGAGAAGAAATTGTAGATGGTATTGCACCGGTTGCAGTAGAATTCATAAATCGGCATAGCTCACCCCTTCCGCATTCTTTAAGGCCACAAATGAAACCAAAAATCAAGCCTTACAATAAGCCTTCTTTGGAGGTTAGTTTTGTTTGGGATGAGGAGATGCAATCCTAGCGGAGAAGCGCACGCATTGTCTGTTTATAGTCTCCAAAAGCGAACAACAAAACACGTTTGGCCCCCTTGAAGGGACTAGGTGTTATTATTTGGAAAGGACGTTAGTCATGAAGAAAGATGTGATCTTGAGTGTGCAGCTGTCGATCAGGTTTTGCTTGGCTGGGGGTGTCTCTGTGCCGAAAACTATATGCTCGAGCGTGGAGTGGGGAGCGTAGGTGTCGAAGGTGACGGCATGGAGTCGGTCGTGAGCATGGCCGGGGTTCACAGACAAGGTATCGCCGAGGTTGGTACGATAGATGCCGGACATGTAGGGCGATTCATGGATATGGCCATGCAGGGTGATCAGGGGTTTGCGCGTTTCGATGAATGCTCGGAGGGCGCGGCTGCCGATGGGCCTGCCGTTGTGTAGGGTGTCGAGCCCGGTGTTGAAGGGTGGAGCGTGGAAGACACAGATCGACTTTTCCGGCTCATCGAGGGCGCAGGTCGCGAGCTCCTCTTCAATGCTCGGGGAGTGCAGAATGTACTCTCCATTATCGCTCTGGCGGATGCCCTCGGAAGTGCTGAGGCAGGCGTACCTGCTCTTCACGTAACCGTCCTGCGGGAAATCCCTGCGCACATAATCCTTGACCCAGAAGGTGGAGTCGGTGACGCAACCGTAGCCCAGGAAATGAAAACCATCGATGAGGACATGGCGCAGGTGGAGGTTGGTTGCCCCGGGGATCGTCTTTTCGAGGTACGTGATGGCAGGGATCCAGTCGTGGTTGCCGGGGATGTAGAGCACTCTGGTGTGCGGGTTTTCGCGCAGGAAGGCGCTCAGGCGCGGAGCTAGGAAGGTGTCGATGAAGGCGATCTGGGCCTGCAGAGATCCGTTGAAGTCCGCCGTTCCGGCGACGAGCTTGGCGGCGTTCACCCTCGTCGGGAGCAGGTCCCCGCCGATGAGGACGCTCTCGACTCTTTTCGCGCGGACCAGCGCCAGCAGCTCCTCATAGAGATTCATCTTCCCATGGAGGTCGGAGGTAAAGAGTATATGCATATTTATTTACAAATATTTTACAATTGCTCTCTTGAAATATCCTGAGCTCATAGCATAAAAATAGGGTATAATGAAGTGGGTATTCGATAAGGCGATCGATGCGGTGATGTCTATATGGACGCTCGCCACGACGATCGTGTATACTGTCATTCTCGGGATACCGACCATCTTCGTCGCCATGGTGAGCAAGACTGGCAAGGCCCCCTTCACGATCGGCAAGCTCTGGTCTTGGCTCATCCTGAAAACCAATCGGGTGAAGCTCCAGGTTGAGGGGCTGGAGAAGATCGTCAGGAACAAATCCTATGTCTTCATCTCCAATCATGCCAGCAACCTCGATCCGCCGGCTCTTTGCCTCGCCATCCCACAGACCTTACGATTCATAGCCAAGAGGTCTTTGGCCAAGGTCCCCATCTTCGGCCAGGCGTTAAAGCTCGGCCGGATCATCTTAATCGACCGCTCGGACAACCAGAAGGCCGTGGAGACTATCAACAAGGCCATCAAGGACCTCAAAGACGGCATCAGCGCCTTCTTTTTCGCCGAGGGGACGCGCAGCCCGGACGGGATGCTGCAGGCCTTCAAGAAGGGCGGGATCATGGTCGCGCTCAAGACCAAGCTCCCCATTATCCCGATTACGGTGGTGGACAGTTATAAGCTCCTCCCAAGGAAGGCGCTGCGCATACGGCCCGGGGTGCTGCGTATCATCATCGGCGATCCGATCGACACCTCCGGTTATACCGAGGACGACAAGGACTTCCTGGTCCAGAAAGTGAGAGACGTCATTGCCGATACCCTCAAGCGCTACAGCGTCTTCTACCAGAGCCAGGTCAGGAAGTTCGCCGGTTAGGGATAGCCCACCTCGCATTTCTGATATTGTCTCTTGATAAAATCCGAGCAATCAGTATGTTATTGTCATGTCAAATCTGTTAGATGAGATGTCTTGTGATAAGGAGGTTGTCTTGTGGCGGGAGGAGTATGAGCGCAAGAAGGTAACGCCGGAGCAGATTCGGGGCATCATACGGCCGGGGTCCCGGGTGTACATCGAGACCGGCTGCAGTGAACCGCAGTACTTGGTAAAACAGTTGGTCCTGGAAAACAAGGATCTGAGCGATGTCGAGATTTACACCTCCATACCGTTAAGCGGCTTTGCTGACTTCGGCGGCGAATACGGCAACCGCTTCCGCATAAAATCCTTCTTCGTCTCGCCGAACTTCAGCTCGGCCTTTGCCGAAGGGAATGCTGATCACATGCCTGTCTCTTCTGTCGGTCTGACCAAACTCCTGGCCCAGGAATACGTTAAGATCAACACCGTCATCATGCAATTGAGTCCGCCGGACAAGCAGGGATTCATGAGCCTCGGTGTCACCGTCGATCTGACCAAGACCGCCCTCGATCTGGCAGATGTCGTGATCGCACAGGTGAACGGGAATATGCCGAGGACATTCGGCGATGGTTTCATCCATGTGAACAAGGTCGATTATATCATCGAGCACGATGAACCCCTCATGGAGTTCCCGCTCGAAGACCAGGACCCAGAGACCCTGAAAGTGGGCGAGAATATCGCCAGGCTCATTGAAGACGGCGCCACGATTCAAATCGGCTTTGGAAGGATACCGAACGCAGCGCTCTTGGCCCTGAGGGACAAGAAGGACATCGGTATCCACTCCGAGATCATCACGGATGCCATATGCGATCTGGTTGATCGTGGGGTTATCACCAATGCGCGCAAGGATCTGGACAGAGGAAAGACCGTGGCAAGCCTCTGCATCGGGACGAAGAGGATCTTCGATTACGTCCATGATAACCCCAGTGTCGAGATGAAGGCACTGGATTATACCACGGACCCGCAGAACATCCTGGCCCACAGGAATATGGTCGCCATCAACGGTGCAGTGGAGATCGACCTGACTGGGCAATCGTGCGTAGGTTTGAGCGAGTACCTGGGCTACTTCGGGGCGCTCGGACATGCGACCTTCAACCGGACGGCCATGCTCACCCCGGGCGGCAAGGGGATCATCGCCCTGCGATCCACCAGCCGTGACGGAAAGCACTCGCGGATCGTCCCTGAATTCACGGACAAACGCATCGGCATCATCACTACCCAGGCGGACATCAATTATGTGGTCACCGAGTACGGATACGTGGATCTCTTCGGCAAGTCCATTCGCGAGCGGGCCCTGGCCCTCATCACCATCGCCCACCCCAAGTTTCGTTCCTGGCTCCTGGAAGAGGCCAAGCGCCTCAAATATGTGTATAAGGATCAGGTGCTGCCGCCGGAGACCGCCATATATCCGAGCGAGTACGAGACGGATAAGGTCTTCGGCGGAGAGAAAATCGTCATCCGCCCGATAAAGATCACCGATGAGCGGGGGGTGCAGGACCTTTTCTATGCCATGAGCCAGCACGACAAGTTCTACCGGTTCCTCCGCAACGTCTCCGCCCTCCACCACCAGCAGGCGCAGCCGCTCGTAAGCGCGGATTACAAGAACTCCATGGCCCTCGTCGTGACCCATGGTAACCTGCGGGAGGGAGATATCCTGGCCGTGGCTCATTTTGCCAGGGAAAACAAGCCCGAGGTGGAGGATGTGTGCGAGTTCGCCGCCATGGTCCATCCCAACTGGCAGAACATCGGCATCGGCACCTTCCTGTTCACGTATATCGCCGCCATTGCGAAGAACATGGGTTTCAGGCGCATGAGCGCCTATGTCTGGGAGGACAACATCCAGATGCTCAGGGTCTTTCAGAAGGCCGGCCTGCCTATGCACCAGAACCGTTCCAACCACGTCTTTACCGTAGAGATAGATATCGGCACTGCTTCCTGATCCCCCTTCGCCATCTTCACTCTGGTTTCAGGCCGGCAATCCGCCTTGGGGCGGAAACAGGGGATAAGGGGGTGAGAATGAGGTTGCTGACAATATCAATGAGCTCTATAGTCAAAGACAAGCGTCACACCCACAAGCGGATGGTTGGCATCCAGGGTAATCGAATCGTCGAGGATCTCGGTTATAACTGCGGGGAGCATGTGCTCCTCCTGGTCAACGAGCTGGAGCTGCATCCCGATGTGCGGCGTAAGATCATCAGGGAGATCGGTTTTGGGCATGATAAATACCAGGTTTTCGTCATGCTCGCCGTATCCTTCTTCAGGGCCGATGGTCACGGTCTTCTTGGCGCCTGTCTGCATACCCAGGATGGCATTCTCGAAACCTGGAATAATCTGTCCACACCCGAGCTCAAACTCGAAGGGTTGAGCGCCGGCCGAGGAATCAAAGATCTCGCCGCTTTCGAACCGTCCCGAGTAATGAACTTTTACCGTGTCGCCTGATTGTGCGGTCTGAATCATATGTTCTCCTTAGATGAGATGGAAAAACGCGCCCAACACCCAAAGCTATCAGATACTTTCTGACAAAGCAAAAGGATAATTCCTCCCGCCCTGCCCACCATGCTTCTTTGCATCTCGATGGTTGCAAAAACCCGGGAAGCGGATTTGATATTGGCCTATTGCCGAGGCTTGGATTACTCCGGGCGAACGGAGATGACAATTTGTCAGCCTTACCCCCTGCCTTTTTTCGATCTTTTGACAATTTGTACCTGGCGTCCCCTGGTCTGACTTCATCGCGTGCCAGAATGT
>CAYGXB010000104.1:0-9606 GCA_964353605.1 uncultured Bacteriovoracaceae bacterium | reverse complement strand
GGAGGTGAGGAAGATGTTGAGAATTTGGGATCCATTGAGAGAAATGGAAGCATTCGACCGTGACATAGACAGATTATTTTCACGGACAAGTTCTGCGGGGTTTCCACCAGTCAATGTGTTCGTGGGCGAAGGTGATGTGATCGTCACATCCGAGATCCCTGGAATCGAGCCGAACGACATCGATCTTTCCGTAGCCGGCGAGATCCTGACACTCAAAGGCGAGCGCAAACCGCTGGAACTCAAAGAGGGCGAGACATGGCATCGGAGGGAGCGTGGTTATGGGAATTTCGTGCGGACGGTCCGCCTGCCCTATACGGTCGACGGGAGCAAGGTAGAGGCAAAGTATGAGAATGGGATCCTGAAAGTCACCCTGCCGAGGGCGGAAGCGGACAAGCCGAGAAAGATCAGTGTGCGGACGTCAGAATAGAAAAGGAGGTGAAGACCCATGGCAGAAGAGATAGCCAAAAAGACCGAGGCAAAAGGTGCGGTTGCCGAGCGGACGCGGGATAGGAAGACCTACATCCCCCGGGTGGATATCCATGAGGTGGGCGAGAACCTGTATCTGCTTGCCGACATGCCGGGTGCGGATGAGTCCAGTGTGAACATTACCCTCGAAAAGGAAGTGCTCACCATCGAGGGGGGCGTTGATGAGAAGGTCTATGGCGACCGCAAGGCGTCGTATGCGGAATACGACATCGGCGATTATTACCGATCCTTCACCCTGTCGGATGAGATCGATCGGGAGAAGATCGAGGCCAGCATGAAGAACGGGATCTTGCGGATCGTACTGCCGAAGGCCGAGCCGCATAAAACCAAGAAGATTTCAATCCATGCCGGATAAGAGAGGATAAGAGAGAAAGGAGGCACATATACGATGAAAAACATGGCTCCATGGAAATGGGGAAGAGGAGTCCCAGCCAGGAGAGAGGCAGAAGAACATCCGATCGTCTCTTTCCAGAGGGCAATCAATAACCTCTTTGATGACTTCTTCCGGGGCTTTGATCTTGCGCCCTTCGAGGAGACTTTCGGGAAGTATAGCCCGAAGATCGACATGGCCGAGGACGAGAAAGAGATCAAGATCACGGCTGAACTCCCCGGATTGGACGAGAAGGATATCGAGATCAATTTGAGCAAGGATATACTCACCCTCAGGGGAGAGAAGAAAGAAGAGAAGGAAGAAAAGGGCAAAGAACGCTACTATATGGAACGCTCATACGGCTCGTTCCAGCGGATGATCTCCATACCGGCCGAAGTTGATACGGCCAAGGTCGATGCCACCTTCAAGAAGGGAGTGCTGACCATAACCATGCCGAAAGCGGCCAAGGCGAAAGAGTCCCAGAAGAAGATCCAGATCAAGAGCTATTAAAAGCTCACACCGACAAGCCCTCCCCTGAATTTTCAGGGGGGCTCGACATCCGCCGGGTGAGGGAGATACAAGTCATCCTTGGTCATCGCCGCTTCGAGGCGCGCCTATATTTGTGCTTTTGGTATGAGACAAGAGAAGGGAATAGATTTCCCATGAATAGTTTGTTTGAATGTTAAGGTATTAATATTTTAGTATTTTAGGGATTGCTGAATCACATAACTCGCGTAGATCTATAGGGTGAATGATTGCCCATCATGGCAGCTCCATGCTTTGCTTGGTAATGCACATGCATGTTGATTGCTTTTTATCTTAAGTGGAACAGATCAATTCATCCTGAACACGGGGCAAGCCCTCCGGGCTTCTCCCGTGCTATCTAAGGTGATAAGATCTTCGCACTGATCATGGCCTCCCACAGTTGCGATTTGCAATTGACACAGTTAGCATTATCTTAGATACATAATAAATAAAAAGGAGGTATCGGAATGGGTGACATCTATTCGGAAAAACCATGGCTGAAGAATTATGACAAGAAAGTACCGCCGACACTGAAGTACGAGGACAAGACCTTTGCAGAAAAGTTCCGGGAGGTCGTGGAAAAATACCCGAACAAGACAGCCCTTATTTACATGGGCACGCAGCTCACCTACCGCGACCTCGATGAGCTATCCAACCAGCTCGCCCAGTATTTCGTCAAGATCGGCCTCAAGCCGGATGACGTGGTGGGTCTCCACATGCCCAATATCCCCGCCAACTATATCAGCATCATCGCCGTTCAGAAGGCGGGATGCGTATCCACGGGACTGAGCCCCCTGCTTACGCCCAATGAAATGGAACATCAGATCAACGACTCGAAGGCGAAGGTGATCATGACCGTAGATCTCCTCTTCGGGAAGATCGCGGAAGTGGCCGACAAGACGACGTTCTCCACCGTGGTCGTCTCGGAGATCGCCGATTTTCTGCCCGGTATGAAACGAATCCTCGGCAAGCTTCTCAAGAAGATCCCCACAGGCGAGGTAAAGCCTCTCTCCGGGAAGACCGTGGCGAAATTCATGGACGTCATCCGGGGAATGCCGAAGGACCGGGTCGCCGTGAAACGCAGTATGGACGACATAATCTTCATGATGTACACGGGAGGGACCACCGGGCCCTCGAAGGGTGCGCTCCTCACCCAGCGAAGCTACATGTCCAACCGGGTGCAGACCCTCACATGGCTTGATATAGGACCCGAGTTTTTTGCGCTCTCCGCTTTCCCCCTCTTCCACATCGCAGGACTTGCCTTCGGTGGATTCTCCCTCACCACCGGTGCCACCCAGATCTGCGTGCCGAACCCGCGGGATACGCATTTTATCATCAATGCGCTCAAGACCTATAAGCCCGACGCTGTTGTGAACGTACCAACGGTCTTCTTCGAATTAATGAAAAAACCCGAATTCAGGAAACTGGACCTGAGCAAACTCAAGTGGTGCCTGAGTGCTGCGGCGCCGTTCCCCCCCGATTATATCGGGGAACTTGAGAGCATCATCGGAAAAGGCAACTTCATCGAACTGTACGGGATGACGGAAACATCCCCTGTGACGTGCTGCAATCCCCGCTATGGGATAAAGAAGCCAACCTCCATCGGCATGCCCCTGCCAGACACCGAGTTCAAGCTCATCGATCCCGAGACGGGACAGCCGGCGAAACCCGGAGAGCCCGGTGAGATCGCCGTGCGGGGACCTCAGCTTATGAAGGGCTACTACAACCAGCCTGAGGAAACGGCCAATGCCATCAGGGACGGATGGATGTTCACGGGAGATGTGGCCAGGATGGATGAGGACGGGTACCTCTATATCGTGGACCGGCTGAAGGACATGGTCATTGTCTCCGGGTTCAAGGTCTTCACCCGTGAGCTCGACGATGTCCTCATAAAACATCCCGATATCGAACTCGCAGCTTCCATCGGCATACCCGATCCTGATCGGCCCGGTTCCGAGCGGGTGGGCATTGCTATCGTGCTGAAACCCGGCATTGAGAAGAGCGCGGCTGAAAAAGAGAAGATCATCAAATATCTGAGGGAAAACGTGGCCCCTTACAAGGTCCCGAAGGTGATTGAATTCATGGATCAGCTCCCCACGAGCGGTGTGGGTAAGATCCTGAAACGCGAGCTCAGAAAAATAATGAAATAGGTAGTCAACGAAAATAAAGGGGGGGGTCTGGACTTACGCCACCGTGATGATTGCTGGGGTCTGACCCTCCCTTTTTTCTTGAAACGAGAAATATCCCCGTTTATCTCAAGGCTCACAAAAATAGCTGGCGATAGTGCGGATTTCTATCGGTTTTCTATACTCTCGAAGCAAAGATATCGTGATCTCATTATTCTGCGCATCGGGTGAGACCAGTTATAGATCTCATATTGATATTAAAATGTTACTATTTCTAGGATTGCGAAAACCCTCCTATATCGCAGAGATTTACACTGAGACGAATGGGCTGAGAGATGATCCTCTCAAGTTGTCATGAGCCTTATGTATATTGCCTTGAGAACCAGGACTTCCATGTGGAAAGCCCAAGCCTCTCATTTCCAAGTTCGTCATACAAGCCTGTATCGCGCCAAGTTAATGATGCCGGATCTCTTCCGAGGAGACCATTCCACAGTGCATCATAATCCCGGATACAAAACCATATGACAAACAGGGCCCTCCTTTTCTGGGATTCGTCCAGCATCAGTGATAAAAAGTGATTCTGCTTGCCCTGGGATCCATGGAATATTAAAAAAGGCGAGGAGATCTGCTGCCAGACCTGGGCCGGGTAGCTGCTTTCGGAAATCGCAATTGGCTTGGTGGTTAGATTAAAAAGCCTCTTGAAATAATCATCAGGGAATGATTCTGCCAGTAAACCGCTCATGAAAGGGTGTACGGAAAAGGCAAGAAAGTCGATGTAAGGAGTCATGTCCTGCAAGCCATTTAATTGTTCCTGCAGGTTGTCGGAAGAAGACCATTCCGGGAAATAGGGGACACAAAATACCGACACACCAAGTTGTAAAGATGGATACACTTTTTTTAGCTCAGTATATACATAACGGTGGAGTGTGACGTACTGTTGCCAAAGATTATTATTGTTACGGATCAAGAGGTTTATTTCAACCCCGATCAGCATATAATCAGGATTAAAGAATTCCTTCATCCGCTTGGCATAATTTAAAAAAGCTGTTTTAACCTCCGGGTTATCCAATGCATAGGTATTCCATGGCGAAGGAAGGCTCATATTGATGCTATCACCCCTGTAGAGAGCCATGCTGTCACGATTATTATTGAGCGGGTTTATTTGGAGAAGCACTTTTTGTCCGCTCACGAAGCGGTCTTTTCTGGATTGTATCTCATTTTGAAAACTCACTGAAAATGACGCTCCGGAATAAGCCTCAGGCCAAGGGACTCCTTCTTCCATATGCTGTGATATGATGTCGCCTTCATTGGCAAGATGAGTATATACCCAATCCAACGCTTCCAGAGTAGCATCATAAGGCCAAGGCGAGAAGCCCATCCTAAAACTTCTGGTATTGGAACACGATATGCACAAGAAAAGCGCTATCAGGAAAAGATATTTCATGATAATTTGTATAGACATAGTAATCTTCCTGATCATGTATCGCAGTTTATCCATTGTCCAACAGAGCTTAGCACGAGCATGGCGTGAGGACAATGGTAACAAAGAGTCATGCATGCATGCAGATTAATGCGGGAGGATGGATAAAAGGTTGCCGGGCTGATCTGCTTTCTCCTGGATCATTAAATCCGGAACCTTTGTCTATATCGCCATCGAATACCTGACGCTGTTGCGCATGCATGAAAAAAAGGCTTCAGGAATTGCTGTGGAAGTTCGTCATGCTGGACCAAGGAAGGAAACCATATCCACAGGGAAGCATCGCCTCTGCCCCACGCGGTCATCGGAATAATGGAAACAAAACCAGAGACAGCGTATGCCGTCACTCCCTCATGATCGAGAAAGGGTAGCAGCCTCCCTGTTGAAATTTGAGATGTGAAAAATTATCGGTCATGTGTCGGAGGAGTATTACCTATTTTGGGGAAAGTCCTGATTACAATGATACATCCGGGAGCGCGCAAGAACCAGGCGGTGAAAATTTTACCCATCCGTTAAAACGTGCTTGACTTTTGCTCAAATTAAGCTAACTTGTTTAGTTGTATTTCATTTCTTCACAAGATACGATAATTAATGATAAGGAGGGAATCTGCCATGCAATACCCTGATATCCAGTTTGATCCTTTTTTCACCTGGTTCAACAGGCCGCGCATCATGTATAAACCGGGCCTCAGGTCGGAAATCGGCTTTGAGATGATCCAGCTCGGCGGCACAAAAGTAGTTATCTACACGGACAAAGGTCTTGTCAACGCCGGTGTGGCCGACATGGTAATCGAGGCCGTCAAAGGTTCCGACCTTGAACTCGTGGGCGTCTTCGACGATATCGTCCAGGATGCCCGGATCGATATCATCAACAGGGGAGCTGCGTTCTATCGCGAGAAGGGTGCGGACTGTCTTATCGCCGTGGGAGGCGGAAGCGTCATGGATACGGCAAAGGCAGTCAATATCATGATTGGAATGGAAGAGAAAGACTTCCAGCCGCTCGCTGACAGGGCCGCCCTGTGGGAGGGCGCCAAGCCGCTGCCTCCCCATATTTCACTCCCCACCACTGCGGGCACAGGCTGTGAAATCACCAATGCTGTGGTCGTCCTCGATACGGCACAGGGCGTGAAATTGGCGCTCACCCATCCCTACAACGCCGACATCGCCATGCTGGACCCGGAACTTACGGTGAAGCTTCCGCCCAAAATCACTGCATTCACCGGCATGGATGCCCTGACCCACGCAGTGGAAGGCATTACGTCCATGGGTGCCGAGCCGATCGCCGATTCGATGGGGCTCCACGCGATCCGGCTCATCTTCAAGTACCTCCCCATCGCTGTCAGAGAACCTGGCAACATCGAGGCTAGAGGACACATGCTCATCGCGAGCGCCCTGGCAGGGCTCTGCTTCGGCAACACCATGTGCGGGGGTGTCCACGCCATGGCCCACGCGCTCGGCGGGAAGTACGGAGTACCCCACGGCATGGGAAACGGCATCATGCTCCCTATTGTCATGGAATTCAACATTGAAGCTGCCCCGCTCCGGTTCCTCATGATTGCCGATGCCATGGGCATCAACGTCAAGGGCATGGACCCTGTCAAGGCAGGCAAGAAAGCCGTCAAGGCCGTAAAGGAACTGAAGAAGGAAATCGGGCTCACGGAAACACTCAAAGACTTCAATATTTCGAAGAAGAAAAAAGATCTACTGGCACTGGTGGAGATTGCGGCGGGCGACTCGCAGATAAGTTATAATCCCCGCTATCTCGAGGAAGCGGACATTCTTAAACTGTATCTTAAGGCGTTTTAAGTACCTCAAAAAGGAGGAATGAATATGGAATACTGGAAGGACGAAAAAGAACCAATAGACATGTTCGTCAAACTTTTCGAAGCGGGGTTCAGGGATGTGGAACTTTCCGCCGGCCTCAAAAAAGTCAACCAGCTCATCTTGTTTGATTACACCGAGAGCGGCCCGAACTGTTCGTTCTGGGTGGACTGCCGCGGCGGAGAGCTCAAGACTGGACCAGGTAAACCCGCCGGTACACCGGACCTCATCATGAGCCTCTCGGCCGACGATGCTCACCGTTCATGGTCAAACAAGCTGAATCCCGTGGTGGCGATCACGAGGAAGAAGATCAGGGTCAAGGGTTCCGCAACGGGTCTTCTCAAGCTCGCCCCCAAGCTGAAGAAAGTTGCCGAACTCTACGTCAAGATCCTCAAGGAAGCGGGCAAAGATAGTCTGATCTTGAAATAGCGATCAGGATGAGGGACTATAGATGAAGGCAAATACGGGGAAAATCATCAACGTGGACCTTTCCGCCGGCACAACGGTTGTTGAGAAGCTGCCGGAGGAATATTACACGAAGTACATCGGTGGAAGCGGCCTTTCGGCAAAACTCTTCTGGGAAAGGGGGAACTTCGATGCCGACCCTCTTGCCCCGGAAGCCATGCTGATTTTCATGAACGGTCCCTTTGCAGGTCTCAAACTCTCAGGCGCGAGCAGGCACAGCACGGCGGGCCGTTCCCCCCTCACGGGGGGATGGGGAGATTCCTCCTGTGGCGGATATCTGGCCCCTGAACTCAGATATGCAGGGTACGATGGAATAATTATTACCGGCAAAGCGGCCAAGCCCTCCCTGCTTATTGTGGAGGACGACAAGATCCAGATTCTCGACGCGAGCGAATACTGGGGGATGGGGGCCGCCGATGTGACTGCGGCGCTCAAGAAGCGATTCGGCAAGAATCATCGTACGCTTGTCATCGGGCCCGCCGGTGAGAAGCTTGTTCCCTTTTCAATTATTCTCAACGAAGGACATCACGCTACGGGCCGCGCGGGATTCGGTGCCGTCATGGGATCAAAAAATCTGAAAGCCATCATCGTGAAGGCGAGCAAGAAAAATATGGAGCTCGCCGATCCGAAAAAGTTCGAGGAGCTGAGGAAGGAGCTGAACACGAAAATCACCGAAGCCCTGACATCCAATGTACTTCGTGAAAACGGCACCGCCGGCAACCTCTTCGGGGGCATGTTTGCCGGCGACGTGCCGATCAGAAACTGGACCTCCAATTTCTGGGAGGAAGCCGCCGAGGCGCTTACGGGGAGTACACTCGCGGAAACATACCTCACGAAGCGCGGCGCCTGCGCCTTCTGCAGTATCGCCTGCAAGCGCGTGGTGGAAGTGAAGGAAGGTCCCTGGGCGGTTTCCGAAGGTCCCGGACCCGAGTATGAAACAATCGTGGCCTTCGGGACGCTCATCGGCTCAAGCGACCTCGCCGCCACCTGCAGGGCCGGCAGGGACTGCAACAACATGGGAATTGATACCATATCCACGGGCGGCACCATTGCCTGGGCGATGGAGGCCTTCGAAAGGGGCCATCTTACTCTCGATGATACGGAAGGCATTGCGTTGAAATGGGGTGACATGGAGACCGTCATCAATGTACTCCTCCCCAAAATCGCCAATCATGAAGGAAAACTCGGTAAACTCCTTTCGCAGGGCAGTGCCGCGGCAGCAAAACAGATCGGCAAGGGTTCCATTGACTATACCATTCATTCGAAAGGTATGGAAGCTCCCATGCACGACCCGCGAGGCGGCGGTCATGGCCTGGCGCTTTCGTACGCCATCGAAGCCAGGGGCGCCTGTCATGTGGCCAATCCCATGCTGTACGCCGAGATGGGGTCCCGCTACTATCCCGAAATCGGCTTCGACTACGAGCTGGAGCCCCGTACCGACAAGAACAAGGCGGAGGCGGCGGTCACCATGGTAGCCTTCGGCGGGATTGAAAACAGCGCCTGTTTCTGCGTGTTCGCCGACGCGGAGCTGACCATTGGCGACTGGGTGGACCTCTTCAATGCTGTTCCCGGATATAACTGGGATGCCGAAGAAATGATGCGGGCCGGCAGACGGGTTTTTTACCTGAAGCGTCTTATCAACTACCGCTTCGGGCGCACTACTGAAGATGACAAGCTCACGAAGAGAATGCTGGAGCCGGCGAAGGACGGTGAACCCGAGGGAGTGGAAATCAACTTCGAGGGCATGAAACAGCGGTTCTATGAACTCATGCAGATCGATCCCGAAAAGGCGATTCCTGTAAAAGAAGTCCTCGAAGAATACCAGATGGCCGAAGAGGCACAGGCCGTGTGGTAACAGACGTTTGATATCTTGTACGTAAGCCCGGTTTCCCGGGAACACCCGGGGGCCGGGTTTTTTAATGACCCTCAGAGAAGCGCACTTGCGGAGGGGGATCATTCAGTGGGATCTTCGGATAAGATCAGGGTTGCAATAAAGCAGTCCATGTAACTCGATTATAGTATATTCACCCCAGTAAATAATGGAAGTATTGATCACCTGTCAGAAGGCGCACCCAGATATGATATGGTTCGGTGTATCGATCTCTTTTGAAGACCTAGAATATTCAAGACTTCTGAAATTCCTCGGTTATCTACAATATGAGTAGCGGGCGTCCGGGATTAAGTGATGCAGGGGTTTGGGATACGCTAAGCAACAAGAACTTTCTACTTGGGTTTTTAGAATCTTATGATATGGATTTGAAAAAATGAAATCATTTTAAGATTGAGCCAATTGCAAAACTCACAGTTTGCGATAATATTGCAATAAGCAAGATAAC
>CAYGXB010000103.1:0-9625 GCA_964353605.1 uncultured Bacteriovoracaceae bacterium | reverse complement strand
CTGAACTGGGACGCCATGGGCGCATACGTCCCCGGCCTCGAGTACTACAAGACCATTCAGCAGCTCAAGCCGCTCGTCAAGGATGCCATCGGCGAATCCCTCATCGAGGGCAAGCTCACTTTCCCGGTGCTCGCGGTCAAGTACACCCTGGATGTCACCTTCGACGAACAGAACCTGAGGCAGGACTGGCGGCTCGTGACCGAGGAGGAGGTCAATGCCTGTGCGAAGAAAGGCATCAAGATCACCCGCTCCACGGGCGGTCTCAAGAACATCGAAGGCTTCGAGTACATTGAGCCCTATGGTGACGGCACCAAGACCGTCTATTACTATGCCCCCATCGTCGAGACCTCGATCCCGGTGCCGGACTTCGCCGAGCGCTTCATCTCCAAGAGCACCTTGCCGGGCTATATGGAAGGCGTCAAGAAGCGCGTCGAATCTCATGGCACCTATAAGAAATAAGAGCCCTTACCTCCCGACATCCCCAAATCATCTGGGGGGCATGGATGCGATGGGGTAGGGGAGATAAAAAAAAATTTTGGAGAATACTATGATGAAAGATCTCATTGCGATGAACAGGAGTTATCGGAGGTTCCATCAGGAAGCGGCCATTGACCTGCGCACCTTGCGCGAGCTCGTCGACCTGGCGCGGCTATCCGCCTCAGCGGCAAATCTCCAGCCGCTCAAATACATCCTCTGCCGCGATCCGGACGTCAATGACCGGGTTTTTGCGCATCTGCGGTGGGCGGCTTATCTGAAGGACTGGCCTGGACCTGCCGAGGGTGAGCGTCCCTCCGCCTACATCATCATGCTCGGCGATAGCCAGATCAGTAAAAACGTCGGCTGCGATCACGGCATCGCCGCACAGAGCATTCTCCTCGGCGCTATAGAGAAAGGCCTCGGCGGCTGCATGATCGCTTCGATCGACCGGGATGGATTACGACAGGCCTTGCATATCCCCGAGCGCTACGAGATTGTCCTCGTCCTCGCCATCGGCAAACCGAAGGAGACCATAGTGCTAGATACGGTCGGACCCGCTGGTGATATCCGTTATTGGCGCGACGCGCAGGGCGTACATCACGTGCCGAAGCGCTCCCTGGATGAGATCATCCTTGCTTTAAACGACCGGTAAAAGCACTGTCCCCTCACCCTGGCCTTCACGCTTTGGGCAGTCTTCGGTTGTCTATCATCGCTGTCCTGCAAAATGGGGGGCTTTTATAACAAGTTATATTCAAACAAATCCTTTAACACCCAGCGGGGGTTCGCATTATGAATGCAACTTGGTATTAGAGCTTTTGCAATGCGTCAGCGAACGCGTTGAAATACGCGCTGTCCGGGAAAAGGCTCTGCAGGATGGCGGGGGCGATGCGCACGGTTTCTGCGGGGCTCAGGCAATACTGCATCTTGAGGAATCCCTGGCGGAACTCGGCAACCTCGTGGGCGACATCCTTACCCTTGATCACGACATCTGCGATATACCCGGCGAGCGTGCCGAAGTTTTTCTCCTGCATGCCGAAACGGGTCATTTCCGAGACCCCCATGCGGATGCCGCTGGGTCGATAGAAGGTTTCATCGCCGGGCAGGGCCTGGTAATTCGTCACCATATTGTTCTTCTCAAGCTTCCAGGCGATCTCCTTTCCATCACCGAATCCTGAGACCCGGATGACTACCTGGTGGGTCTGCGTGTATCCATCGGCCTCGCCGCCCACCACCGGGATGCCCTTCGCGGCGCAGGCACTTGCGAATGCACGGGCATTCGCAACCACCTGTTTCTGGTATGCGTCCTTGAAATGATTCATCTCGAGATTCGCGACCAACAAGGCCAGCAGGGTCCCCAGGTGGTGGTTGCTGATCGAGCCGGGGAAGGCGCGATTGTTGATCTCGGTCCAGAGTTTGCGGAGCGGCGAATCCTTGCCGATAGTGGAGGCAATGACGCCCCTCTGCGGGCCGAAGAAGGTCTTGTGGGTCGAGCCCGTGACCACATCCGCACCTTCCACGAGCGGATCCTGGAAGTAAGGCCCCAGGATGCCCATGACGTGCGCACCATCGTACATGATGACGGCGCGGTAGCCGTTGATGGAATCTATGAACTCCCGGAGCTTTTTCACGGGTTCGGGATGGAGGAAAAGACTCTTGCCGAAGACGATGAGCGGCGGCCGGTGCTTGTCCACCAGCTCCAGCATCTTCTCGGCATCGATCTTGTAGGGGTTCTTGGGATCGAGCGGGAAGTTGACCGGCTCGCCGTCGACGAAATTGAACAATGCGCCGAATGGCTGGGCGCTCAGGTGGCCGCCGTAGTTCAGGCTATTGTTCATCACGGTGCCCATCCGGCCGGAGGCCGTGAGGGGGGGGAAGCCCTCGGGTTTGCCGGCGAGGAATCGCACCACGGCCTTGAACACGATCTCGTTGGCCATCTGGCCGCTGATGGGACGGGCTTCCACCTCGCTGGCGGAGATATATTTCCCGAATTCTTTCTTCAGTCTCTCCTCAACCTCGAAGATGAAATCAATCCCCTGATAATAGTACACCTGATCGCCCTTGAGCGAACCGGTGCCAGCCAGGGCTTCCCGCTCCTTCACGAGGGCGGTCTTGTGCTCGGCATAACGGCCGGAGGGATCGCTGATCTCGCACAGTTTCACCAGCAGCGAGGGGGTGTTTTCCGAGGGGATGAGGTTAAAACACCGTCTCTGCCGCCAGAGATTGTTCTCGACAACCTTTTGCCCGAGTTCCTTGAGCTCCTTTTCCAGTGGATTCATGATCGCCTCCCCGTCTGGGTATATTTCACGTCATGGTGATGCAAGCATATAAACCTGTAGACGAAAATAGGGGGGAGAGCAATCTTTTCTTGCTAGCGGCGCTATCTTTGTCAGGTGCGGTTCTGAACGCCCCTCGCCCCGCTTGGCCTCAAGGAGTGCCTGGCGTATGCTGGATGGGAGGTGCAGTATGGGCAAGGTAAAGGTGGTCAGGGAGCCGCGCCAGAGCGATCTCGATACTCTGAAGGTGAAGACCTGGTCCATATGGACCAAAGAGGTGTCCGAGTTCCCCTGGAGCCATGGTGAGCCGGAAATCTGCTATTTCCTCGAGGGAGCGGTCGTGGTGATGCCGGAGGGTGGGGAACCCCTGAAGATCGGCAAAGGTGACCTCGTCACCTTCCCCAAGGGCATGCAATGCACCTGGAGGGGGATCAAGCCGGTGAAGAAGCACTATCGCTCCGGCTGAATCCACCCCCAAAGCTCAATTTCCCCCTTTTTCTTCAGGGGGGCATGCGCATTTTATTTCAGGGTCTTATCGAAGAAAACGAGCACCCGTTTCTCCGCCTCCGCCCTGCACTGGTTCCATTCCCGGACATGCTTGTTGCACGGGGCGGCCCAGAACTCCTTCGGTTCCTTGGCCGCGGCAAAGATCCGCTGGGCATGTTTGAAATCGATGTAGTCATCCCCGGTGCACTGCATGATGAATACCGGACGCGGGGAGATGCGCCCAATGTAATCTTCGGCATTGCAGGCGGAGAGATCGGTTTTGCTTCGGAGCCCTGCCACCCAGACAACCACGGGGAGGAGGGGATAACGCGGCAGACCAAACCCGCGTTTGCCCACATCGGCGAGCTGATCCTCGATATTGGCATAGGCACTGTTGAAGATGCCGGCCTTGATGCGTTTATCCTCGGCCATGGCCAAAATGCTGCTTGCCGCCCCCATGGAAAAGCCGAACACGCCGATCGCTTGCAGGCCCTTTTTCTCTGAGAGAAAATCTACAGCGGCAAGGATGTCCTTTTTCTCGAGGCAGCCCATGGTAGCGAGGTATTTCCCGGTCTCCCCCTGCCCTAGGTTACCAAGATTCCGTCGCAGGCTGAAGGCGAGGATGTTGTACCCTGCCTGGTGCAGGGCCGGCGCATACTTCATGCCTTCATGGATGGTGCCTCCATGTCCGTGCACGAAGATGATCGCCTTCTGGGATGTATGCGCCGGAATGTACCAGCCGGGGAGGGTTAACCCATCGCTTGTCTGGAAGGATGCTTTCTCGAAGGCGAGACCCCATGCGGACGGATCGCCGCATTTGACGTAATGTTCCCAGCACCTCACCCCAGGGAACAGGATCAAGGTGGAAAAATGCCATGCGGCCCCTAACAGGGCGAGCACGAGCATCGCCAAAACGACAAGGATTGATACCGATAGCTTGGCTTTGAATCTCATCCCCTCCTCCTCTCTTGCATCCAGCTGTCCCCTATCTTCATAACGTCCTGCTCAGGAACAGGACTTCAAATGGCAGATGATCGAAACGGGCCCTCCTCTTTGCGGTGAATCCCAGTTTCTCGTACCATGCGCGCAGCTCGGCATGATCGGCAATCATCCCTAAGCTTACCTCGCCTACCCCGATCTGTCTTGCCATGTCCAGAGCATGATTCACCAGCGCCTTCCCGAATCCCCACCTTCTGAACTCGGGCAAAACCGCCAGCCTTTCCAAATGGCAAATTTCGGCGCCAACAACCTCTAGGGCGATGCAACCGCACGGCACGTCCCCTGCTTCAAGTATGAAATACCGTATCCCTTTTCGGAAGGCAGCCTTGATCCAATCAGCCGTGCAGTTCGAGGGATGGGTGGGGCAGTTCTCAGTCGTGAGGCCGAAACGCTCGGCCACCTCGCGGAATGCCCTGCGGATGATGGACGCCAGGAGCTCTTCTTCCCCGCTGCCTGCATCTCTCAGCTTATATTCCATATCGTAACAAAGGTACGAGCATAGCGTGCCCGGCCAATCTGTGACTTGCCTGCGGCCGGAGACGCATATCAAGCTTGCTTTCCATGTTCCTCTTCATAACCCATGATGATGGCATGCACG
The DNA here is from genome assembly GCA_964353605.1 of uncultured Bacteriovoracaceae bacterium. Classification (GTDB taxonomy): domain Bacteria; phylum Desulfobacterota; class Desulfomonilia; order UBA1062; family UBA1062; genus CAYGXB01. The sequence continues at coordinate 4,792 of CAYGXB010000103.1, read as the reverse complement.
ATCCTGCTGAAAAAGAGGGAGGTGTTGCGGTTGAGCTCCGCAAGCTCGTCAAGCCGGTACCTGGTGTCGAACACCTTGTTGTCCTCGATCTGCATGTTGATCTTCCGGCTGACCTTCATGAAGACCCGTATGACCTCCTCCATGGGGACGCCTTCCCGGCACCTCTCCCGGCCGAGTTCGATATAGGGCCTGAAGATATCCTCGTTCTCCTTGTCCTTCTGCAGCCAGTCCTGGAGTCTCTGGAAGCCGTCGTAGAAGACATTGCGGATGCGCTCTCTGAAGAGATCCTGGGGCATGAGCTTCCGATAATGGCTCGTATCCTTATCATGCAGTATCTCCGCTACGATCTCCTCAATGAGGTTCTCCGCATTATCCTTTATCCACTGCTGGTAGACCATGCATCACCCTTTACATACAAGTAAGCATGGCCCAAGGAAAGTCAATATCCGAACAGGCACTAATGTATGAATGAAGGTTGGGTCGAGGCCTTTCCTGCCCTTCAACAAGGGGTGTCGGGGGGTCAGGGAGATTCATCCCTTTTTCGGGATGAAGTCTGCGGGGCGCACCTCCTTGAGGCTGATGGCGCAGACCGGGCAGACGGAGGCGCAGAGGCCGCAGCCGATGCATCTTTCAGCATCCACGTGCGCGGGCTGGTCGCCATCCTGAGCGATGGCGCCGGTGGGGCAGATATCTGCGCACGCTCCGCACGCGGTGCAGGCATCCACGTCAACCATGGCCAGGTAGCGGCTGGGGGCCAGCACGCCTTTGGTCTTTTCCTTCGAGATGTAGCGGAGCATCTCGCAGCAGCATGTGCAGCAGTTGCAGATGGCGTTCACGCTCCCGGCGATGTTTTCCGTAAGGTGGACCAGGCCTGCATCTTCCGATTGCTTGAGGATGCCGAGCCCCTCCGGGAGTGTGATCTGTTTCCCCGTGCCCCGCTTGATGGCATATTCTGCGCCCCTGTTTATCTGCAGGCATACTTCTAGAGGGGCGTCGCATTTCTTGATCGATTTGCGGCACACGCAGGTAGTGACGGCGATGGTCTTGGCGTCCTGCAGGATCTTTTGGGCGTCCTCGAAGGCCAGGATCTGGTCTTTGGCGCCGACGGCCTCGTCGATGGGGAGCACCCGCATGAACGAGGGGAGCTTGAGCTGGGTGACCATCTCGAGCAGGGCCGGGTAATCGGTATCCATGAATTCCACCCACAGGTCCATCAGGGCCTGCGGGGCCTCCGGCCAGAGGATGGATGCGTCGTGGAACTGGACGATGTGCCGGGGCATGCGGTAGACGGTCTTGCCCTCCCGGACGCCCTCGAAGACGGCTCCCTTATGGAAGAGGGCCTTCAGCATTCCCTGGACCTCGATCAACGGCTTGCCGGTGCGTGCGGCGATCTCTTCGGGGGTTCCCGGGAGGAGGTTGACGAGAACTGCCTCCTCCTCAGAACACACGAGCTCCCAGATCTTCGGGAGGATCCGGGAATGTTCCAGCATGAGCTTCTTCGATAATTCCCTGTAGACCTCATCCATCTCTCTCCTCCTGCATGGATACAATTATTACATGAAACGCGAGGTGTCCCGCTTGAAAATCCAGGTGATGATCCAATCCGCGAGAATCTGGAAACGGTTCTTATAGCGCGGAAGCATGGCGAGCTTGAAGGCCTTCCAGATCATCCAGGCCGGGAAGGCCTTGATCTTTATCCCGTAGACCTCGCTCACGCCGGACATGAATCCGAGGGAGGCCATGTCGCCGCGGTAGCGGAATCGGAAGGGTTGGGTCTCCTGCTCACGGATATCGTCGCGGATGCACTCGGCGACGTACTTCGCCTCCTGCACGGCGACCGAGGCCGTGGATGACAGGGCGGTTCCGCTCTGATCCACACAGGCCCCGTCCCCGATGGCAAAGAGCCCGGGGTGCCCGGGGATCTCGAGGTGGGCATCCACCACGATGCGGCCCCCCGCATCCCGCTGCACCTCCGGTTTCACTATGAGATCCACGGCCTTTATCCCCGCGGCCCAGACGAGGATCCCGTTCGGTATCTTTGTGCCATCCTTGAGCTCGATGCACTCCTGATCAACCCGCGTGATCGGTGCATTGAGATGGACCTCTATCCCCATCCACCGCATCCTTTCGAGTGCCACGCACGAGAGGTAGGCCGGAAAAGACGGGAGGACCTTTCCGGCGGCCTCGATCAGATTGATCCTGATTTCAGAGAGCACGATCTCCGGATAGTCCCGGCCGAGGATGATATGGAGAAACTGAGCGATCTCGGTCACCACCTCGCATCCGGTACATCCCGCCCCGGCCACGTTGATGGAGAGGAGTCTAATCCTCTTTTCCCTGTCCCTTTCAATCGCCGCTCTCTCCAGGACCGCGATGATGGCATTCCTGAGACGGATGACATCGGCTATGGTCTTGAAGGTGATGCTGTGCTCCCTGACCCCGGGGATATCGTAGAAGTTGGCGGTGCTGCCCTGGGCGAGGACGAGGTAATCGAAAACAAAGCGGTTTGATGCGGTTTGCAATGTCCTGTCCTGGAGATCGACCGCAATCACCTCCTCGCATCGCACATGGACCCTCGCGGGATCCACGATCTTGCGGATCGGCACCACAACGTGTCGGGCATTCACGGAGCCGGTCGCCACTTCGTGGAGCATGGGCGTATAGAGGAAGTAGTTGTTCCTGTCGAAGAGGGTGATCTCGATCTCATTCTCAAGGAGACGTGCAAGGTGAAATATGGTGAAGAGGCCGGCGAAGCCTCCTCCCAGAACCCCGACCTTTTTCTTCCCCGCCATATGACACCCGCCTTCTTCAGCAGAAAGATGAACTGCCTCCTGCATCATAATGGAACTTTTCACAGGAATGCAAATGGTATTCATCCATAAGTATTAAGACTCCGCTTACGGGACAGATGTACTTGGGGGGTGCCCGCCTTTAGCGTAATCCATTACTTGGGTTCGATGGTCTTGACGAAGACCGTTGTCCCCTTCTCGTACTTGAGAATGTCCGCAAACTTGTTGGCGGGGTTGTGGTCTCTTTCGAAGGTGATTGTCCCGGTTACGCACTGAAATATCCTGTTGGCCGCCAGGGCATCCCGGATCCTTTGTGGGTCCAGGGAATTCGCCTGCTTGACCGCATCGTTCAAGAGCATGACCGCACCGTAGGGCAAAGGGATTGCCGGGTTAATATCCATCCTGAATCTCTGTCCATATTGCATGTGAGGGCCATTTCTTGTATGGGAGAGGTATCTGAAGTCTATGACCAATTGCAGGGAGGAAGGCATGAAGAAACCACAGAGCACCCCGATCTTTGACGACAGCGATTTTCCCATCAGCTTGGTGCGGAAATCGATCTGTCAGGGGACGGGCGTCGACATGGAAGAACTCAGCCAGAAGCCGATCATCGCTGTCGCAAGTTCCCAGACCGAGATCAACCCTGGCCACATGCACCTCGGCACCATTGCCCAACGCGTCAAGGAGGGCGTCCATGCCGGCGGCGGCATCCCCTTTGAATTCAATGTCCCCGCCCCCTGCGACGGCTTGACCGAAGGCCATGCAGGCATGCGCTTCATCCTGGCCCAGCGCGACCTCATCGCCGACATCATCGAAACCCACGTGCGCAGCATGTGCTATGACGGCATCGTGTTCATCGCCAGCTGCGACAAGATCATTCCGGGCATGATCATGGCCGCCGCACGGCTCGATCTGCCGTCTATCTTCGTCACAGGCGGTCCTAACGCCTGGGAGATCCGGTTCAAGCCGACCATGAAGGGCAGCGTGGACCACAAATCCTATACCGATCTCCTCGACAAGCTCGCCACAGCCACGCCCGCCACGTGCGGCGCCTGCGAACTCATGGGGACCGCCAACACCATGCAATCCCTAACCGAGGCCCTGGGGTTGTCCCTGCCGGGATCGGCCTCCGTGCCGGCCTTCCATACCTCCAAGCTTCTCTTTGCGCGCAAGGCCGGGAGACGAATCGTGGCCATGGTGGAGGAGGGGCTGAATGCCCGGAAGATCCTCACCATGGAAGCTCTCGAGAATGCTATCATGGTTAACCTCGCCATCGGCGGCTCCACCAATTCCACCCTCCATCTCCCGGCCATCGCGCATGCGCTCGGGCTGGAGCTCCCCCTGGAGCGGTTCAATGCATACAACCGCACAATCCCCACCCTGTGCGGCATCTCGCCGAGCGGCCCCCATGGGGTCATCGACCTCTTCATCGCCGGAGGCATTCCCGCGGTAATGAAGATGCTCGCCGACGACCTCCACCTTGACAGCCTAACCGTCGCGGGGCTGACCCTCCGGGAGATCGTGGCCCAGGCCGAGGTGAAGAACAGCGCCGTCATTCCCGACAAGGCGCACGCCTTTCTCCCAGAGGGCGGCACGGTCATCCTCTACGGCAACCTGGCCCCGGAGGGGGCGGTTGTGAAGCAGTCCGCGGTGGCCGAGGATATGCGCACCTTCACGGGGCCGGCGCGGGTGTTCGATGCCGAGGCCGAAGCCTTGAAAGCCATCCGCGAAAAGAACCTCCGTGAGGGGCAGGTGATCGTCATCCGGTATGAGGGCCCAAGGGGCGGACCGGGCATGCCCGAGACCCTCGCGGTCACCATGGGCCTCGACCTCGCCGGCTTCAAGCGGGTGGCCCTCATAACGGATGGCAGATTTTCCGGAGCCTCATCCGGTCCCTGCATAGGCCATGTCTCGCCGGAAGCATACGTGGGCGGACCGATCGCCGTGGTCCAGGACGGCGACGAGATTGCCATCGACATCCCGAGCAGGAAGATCGAGGTACA
>CAYGXB010000102.1:0-9709 GCA_964353605.1 uncultured Bacteriovoracaceae bacterium | reverse complement strand
CGAAGTGATGATCATAATCGAACGTCACCGTCAAGGGGTTGCTGTCCTGGGGCTTGATGAGCACCTCGACATGGTTCGTACCGTAGTCATCCATGTAGAGCTCTCGGCGATAGGTCAAGCCCAGGGTCAGGCGTTCTGTGGGCCTGACTTGGATGCCCACGATGGGTGATACGGCGAGCTTGGTCTTCTGGTCCTCGGCGATGTCACCCTCCACGACGATATAATCTTCGCTGGCATTCCCTCCCAGGCCGGAGAGTATTGCCTGCAGATCGTCTGGATCGACGTACACGGGGCCCTCGCTGTTCGTTTCGAGTTTGAGGAGGATATTGGCGCTCGCGCCGATCGACAGCCAGGAGTTGACCTCCAGGCCCGCTCCGACGACGGCCACCAGCCGGTGGACGTCGTCGTAGTAGAAGGGGTGGCGTTCTTCTTCCGGGAATTGGAGGCGCCACCAGTAGAGGCTGTCTGTGGGGATGAGCACGCTCGCACCCACGACGAGCGAACGCCCGCCGAGCCAGTCGCGGAAACTGCGTCCGAGATCGAGGCCGAAGCCGAGATCGATGAAGGTCGCCGATTGCAGATCTCCAGGCGTATACCTTCCCCGGATGGAATGCTCGGCGGTGGCCTTCAGGTCGAAGGTGGACACCCCCAATCCCAGGTTCATCCCGATATCGTTGTGAAAATGAAGCCCGACAAGGCCGGCGGGGTTGTAATATGAAGCTGACGGGTCATTATCCAATGCGACCCCCATCCCTGCCATGGACTGCGCGCGGATGCCCAGACCGGACACCTCGGGCATGCCCGCCCATGTCTTCGTCGGCAGCGCTATCAGCCAACCGAGGAGTATGCATCCCAGGATTGATCTCTGCATGCCCTGTACACCCATCTCTAATACCTCACCATATACGTGAGCCCTGCATTCCAGAGCGAGCCACCGTATTCGACCTCCGGCAGGCCTCCATTTTTGTGCACCGACTCTTCTTCCATGCGGTGGTACTGCACATGGGCGTCGATGGAACCACGCCCCACACGGTAGGCGAAACCGCTGCAGAAGATCTGGGTATCGGCATCCAAGTAATTGGTTTCCCCTGTCTGCGCAGGAACCGGGGAAGGACGCCAGACATACCCTGCCCGCATGAATATACGCTCGGTCAGCGCATACTCGATCCCGATGCGGGGGTTCCAGGTATCCTTGAACAGCTCGGAAGGCCTTTCCTGGTGAGGGCCACGATAACCGGACCACTGGGCATAGCTCAAGTCCAGCCCCATCTTAAGCCTGCCTTGCGTAACCCCGACCCCCAGGGTATACTCGCGTGGGTTGAAGAAGGAATAGTGGCTCACGGCCACCTGGATCACCGGCAGACGGTCAGCGAGATCCTCTACGACGTTCCCCTGTTCGTCGACCGGCTTGATGTAGAGATACTGGTATCCCGAGGAGTCGGCGCCGAGCTTGTCCCGAAAACTTAAACCCAGCTTCAGCCAGTCGAAAACCTCCACGGCTATGCCGGCGTGCAAACCGGCGTTGAGTACCAGCTCGCGATTGGCCGTGGCTCTGACCGTGGCTGCGTCGGCGAGCGAGATTTCCATCTGGTCGATGAGCGATCGGATCAGGTCCGGGTTACCCAGCAGCTCGTTCGCATCCACAAAGAGGACAATGTGCGTATCCGTATCCAGGAGACGAAGCAGGACATTTGCGCCCATACCCAGGGAGACCCGTTCCCCGATTCGGCGTGCGACACCGGCATAAAGGTTCATGGCCTTGCCCACATCGTTGTAGATGGGGAAAAAATACGCGCGTGCCGTTTCGGGGATATCGATGTCCAGGATGCCCTGGGTCGGTACATAGGCGGCAAGCCCAAAGCTCCAATTCTTGAGCCCCCCCAGCCGGTTGAGGTCCATGGTCAAGCCACATGCCAGACCCTTGATGTCATTGTCCTCTTGCATGGCCCTCCCGCTGTTGTCGCGCGCCTCAAACGAGCGCGACGTGTAGATGGCACTTATGCCTGCCTGCAGCCATGTGCCATCGCCGACGGACCACGCCAGGCAAGCCGGATTATAGTACGTGGCGGTATAGTCGTCGGCCAGGGCGGTGAGCGCGCCTCCCATGGCGGAAGCACGGGAGGTCAATCCTAGAAACGAGGCTGTATTTGCAAAAACAGGCGGAACAGCCAGGATGCACGACAAAACCACGGCGATCAGTGACAGCAGGAAAACCCTGGACGAGGATCCCCTGCCTTCATTTATCCGCCAAACCCTCCTTAACATTCCAATCATCCCCCATGCTGCGAGATCCCTGTTGATATACTTATTGCATCTATTGCATCAGGTCCTATCATACATAATATGAACGCGAGCATGAAAAGCAAGTTCCCTTTTCCCCGCACATCATAAACGGACGCAATACCGGTCCCCTTTGATCTCAAGCGGGGCTAGATGCCCATGGCTGAGTCGTTGCTTACAGGGTTTTATTCGGATTGACACGTCAGGCAATTCTCCCTACACTCCCCGTCATGTTCGCACACCTGTGCAACACAAAACGCTGGGGAGGGCATGGATGTGGCTGATTGTACCGAAAATCTCCCTGCAAAGGCACCAGTGATTGCGATCGAGGGCGTCCATAAATCCTACCGCATCGGGGAGGTGGTCACCCCTGTGCTGGGCGGGGTCGATCTCGAAGTGTACCGCGGGGATTTCGTCGTCATCTTCGGCGTCTCTGGATCGGGGAAAACCACCCTCCTCAATCTCATGGGCGCCATCGATACTGCCGATAGCGGCAGCATCCGTATAGACGGAGAGGAGTTCGGGGGTTCGCGTTCTAGGCTCATCGAGGTCCGACGCTCTAAGATCGGATACATCTTCCAGTTCTATAATCTCCTCCCGACCCTGACCGCACGCGAGAATGTCGAGATGGGTCTCGAACTGCTCGATCTTGCCAGGGCTGAGGTGGAAAGGCGGGCGATCATGTACCTGGAAAAGGTGGGGATGAAAGACCTGGCCGACAAATACCCTGACCAGCTCTCGGGCGGCGAGCAGCAGCGGGTGGCCATTGCCCGCGCGCTCGCCAAGGAGCCCGCCATCGTGCTCGCCGACGAACCCACCGGCAACCTGGACGAGCATACGGCCTCCGGGGTCGTGCAGCTCATGAAGGATCTGAACCGTCAGACGGGCATCACCTTCGTCATCGCCACGCATAACAAGGAACTCGCCAGGGTGGCAACCAAAGTCTTCCACATCACGGACGGGAGACTGTCCGGATGATGGAACATGCATGAAGAACGCAATGAATCGTACCCCTAGAATGGATATCTATGTCCGCCTCTAGTCCATTGGGAGATGAGAGGCGCTAGAGGTCAGGGAGGTAATGAGAAAGATCTATTTGAAGTCCTTGCGCGACATGCTGCGCATGAAAGTACGCGTGGTCTCCATATGGCTCCTCGTTTCGGTGGTGGTCTTCATCTATGCCGGCGGGTACATGGCGCGCGAGAGTCTGTACCACACCAGGGATGTCCTCACCGAGCGGCTCCACCTCTCGGACATCCAGGTCATCTTTAGTCCCGCCTCCCCGGATGAAATGCCCGATCTCGGCGTGCTCGAAAGGGAGGCAATCATTGCACGCCGGCTCGTCAGCCCGGGCGGCATGGAACTCAAGGATGGAAGCCCGCTGGCCTGTCTGGTCGTCTACATGGATCCATCCGGCCACCCGAATGTGAACGACCTCCAGATCATCGCGGGCGATTTCCTCTCTCCGGATGATGACAAGGGAGTGGTCATTGAAAAGAGTCTGGCCGAGATCCACGGTTATCGCATCGGGGATACGATCACCCTCAACTTCGCCTTCCCGATCGAGGTCACTGTGCGCGGGATCGCGGTGAGCCCGGAGTGCCTCGTTTCCCCGGCCAACCCCCGCATACCCCTGCCCTCCAAGGGTTCGCTCGGCATCATCTTCGCCTCCTTGCGGCTCATCGAGCAGACCTTCGGCTATCCCCTCTACAACGACCTGTCGTTCCGCATGAGAAATCCCGATCAAAGAGCCAGCTTCCAGGAAGAACTCCCCGCACGTCTCAGGGGGCTCGCAATCAAGCAGATCATCCCCAGGGAGGAACAGTTCGGCTACCACTTTCTCACCGAGGACCTCAAGGAATTCAACATCATCATATCCCCGGTCGTGTTCATTTTCTTCCTCATCGCCGCCATCGTCATCGTGCTCACCTTCAGTCGCCTGATCATCAGCCAGAAGAAGCAGATCGGCATCGCCATGGCCCTCGGCTACACGAACCGCGCCATCGCCCTGTCCTATGTCCTCATGGCCGCCATCCTCGGCATGGGGGGCGCCGTTTTGGGCACGCTCGTCTCCTTCAAGGTCAATACCCTGTACGCCAGCATCTATGGTAGGATCATCGGGATCCCAGAGATCATCTACACCACGACCTGGCGGCATATCGCCCACGGTGCCCTGCTGGGCATGGCCCTGGCGCTGACCGCCTCAGCTATCCCCTTAAGACGCTTGCGGAGCTTAAGCCCGCAGATCGTTATCCGCGAAGAACCGGAGACGGTTATGCACGGGCTGCTCGCTCCCTTGCGCCCTCTCGAGCGATCCATGAGCCGCTGGACAGGGCACTCCCTGGCCTGGAAGGTCGGCCTGCGCAATATCTTCCGTCGGCCCAGGCTCGCCTTGGCCACCATAACGCTTATCGCCCTGGCTATCAGCCAGTCCACAACCTTCCTGATCTCCGTGAGCTCCTTCGAACACCTGGGGAACACCGCCTTCGCACAGGAGATGTGGGATGGCGTCATCGGCTTCCGCAACCCGCTTGATATCAAGGATGCCATGGATGTGGCGAAGATGAGCGGGATCAAGGAATATGAGCTCGCCCTGTCCGGGTTTGGCCGGCTCCACTTTCCGGGTGGCGGGTATGACGACCTCCATATCGTGGGGGTAACCCCCAACAGTCCGTTCCGCTCGATCAACCTGACGTCCGGCCGCCTCTTCACGGGAGCAAACGAACGGGCCATCCTCTACAACAACATCCTTTCCGCCAGGAAGCTCAAACCCGGCGACACGGTAACCATCGAGACGGCCAAGGGAAAGTTCGAGATGGAGGTCGCCGGCCTGATCGAAGAATTTTCATTCGGCCAGATCTACATGCCGCTTGCCACTGCCGAGGGAGTCCTCGGCCTCAAGGATAAGCGCACCGGTTTCCTCGCCACCTTCACCCAGGACCCGCACCGCATGGAGAAACAGTTCTATAAAAACGAGCTCGTGGAATATGTCACCCTCAAGGCCGACATTGTGAAGATCGCGCGCGAGATCCTTGCCAACATCCGCTCTATCCTCTACGTCTCGCTCGCCATCAGCCTCTGCATCTCGCTGTTCCTGCTCTTTGCCAGCGTGACCGTGAACATCCTCGATCGCCAGCGTGAATACGCCACCCTCCAGTCCCTCGGCCTCCCGGACAAAAGCCTGATCGGCTCCATCTACATCGAGCTGGTCGTCGAGGTGATCCTGGCCCTGACCATGAGTATCCCCATCTCCGTCGCCCTGGCCGCCTTCTTCAACCACGAAATGAGCGCCATCTGGCCGGCGGTCGAGACCTACCTGCGGGTGCAGGACTTCCTGCTCATCATGCTTCCGGCCCTCATCATCCTTCCTCTCGCCGCCATCCCAGGCATACGTTCCCTGCTCGGCATGGACATCGCCGAGGTTTTGAGAAGCCGCGCCTTCGGTTAAAAAGCTCAATCCCCCCGCCACCACTTCTTGCCCCGCTCTCCTAATCAAGGAAAATTTTACCCCACCCCCTTGACACCGCGATGCTTCCGCCTATTTTCAATGATAACGAATAGGCATATATTGAGAGTATAATTCTGAGGCGAAGATAGATTCTATGAAACCGGTATTGGGGTGGTGTATATGGAAGAGGTGAACAAGGGCACCATCGTTTCTGTGAGGGGCAGCGTCATCGACGCGCACTTTCCCGCCAAGATCCCCTCGATCTACAACGTGCTCCGGGCTGGTGACAAGCAGGACATCATCATCGAGGTCAATACCCATCTCAACGCCAACATGGTGCGCGGCGTGTCCCTGACCCCGACCCAGGGTCTGGCGCGAGGTTCCGAGATCGTCGATACCGGTCATCCCCTACAGGTTCCGGTCGGCAAGGAACTCTTGGGCCGGGTGATGAACGTCTTCGGTGAGCCCATCGATTTCAAGGGTGAGATCCAGGGCGAACAGCGCTCCATCCATCAGAAATCCGTGCCGCTCATGCAGCAGTCCACGGTCTCGGAGATCTTCACCACCGGGATCAAGGCCATTGACGTCCTGGCCCCGCTGGAGCGCGGCGGCAAGGCCGGCCTCTTCGGCGGCGCCGGCGTAGGCAAGACCGTGCTCATCACGGAGATGATCAACAATACGGTGAAGGGGCACCAGGGGGTGAGCATCTTCTGCGGCATCGGCGAGCGTTGCCGCGAAGGCGAGGAGCTCTACCGCGACATGCAGACCGCGGGTGTCCTCAATAACACGGTTATGGTCTTCGGCCAGATGAACGAGCCGCCCGGTGCACGCTTCCGGGTGGGGCATGCCGCGCTTACCATCGCAGAGTACTTCCGGGATGATGCCCGGCAGGACGTGTTGATGATGATGGACAACATCTTCCGCTTCATCCAGGCGGGCATGGAGGTCTCGGGGCTCATGGGGCAGCTGCCCTCGCGGCTCGGTTATCAGCCCACCTTGGGCACGGAGTTGGCCGAGCTCGAAGAGCGGATCTGCAACACGACCATGGGGGCCATCACCTCGATCCAGGCCGTCTATGTCCCGGCGGACGACTTCACCGATCCCTCGGCCTCACATACCTTCGGGCACCTCTCGGCCACCATCGTGCTCTCCCGCAAGCGGGCCAGTGAAGGCCTCTACCCGGCCATCGACCTGCTGCAGTCCGGCTCGAAGATGCTCATGCCGCAAACCGCGGGCGAGCGGCACTACCGCATCGCGCAGGAGATCCGCCGCACGCTCAACATCTACGAGGACCTCAAGGACATCATTGCCATGCTCGGCATCGCCGAGCTCTCTCGTGAGGACCAACGCATCGTGTACCGGGCGCGCCGGCTTGAGCGTTTCTTCACCCAGCCCTTCTTCACCACCGAACAGTTCACTGGCCTGGCGGGGAGGATGGTGTCCCCAGAAGACACCCTGAGTGGCTGCGAGCGCATCCTCAATGACGAGTTCGCCGACTATCCGGAAGCGAGTCTCTACATGATCGGGACCATCGACGAGGCGGAGAAGTATGAGGTTTAAAATCCTCCTCCCCACCGAGATCTTCATGGACCAGGAGGTCGATAAGATTGTGGCCGAGGCCCTCAACGGCTCGTTCTGCCTCCTACCGCACCACATCGACTTCGTGGCCGCGCTCGCCCCCAGCCTCATGTCAGTCACGGACGCGGGCGGCGAGGAGATCTTCCTGGCGGTGGACGCCGGCATCCTGGTGAAAAAAGGGCCGGATGTCATGGTCTCAGCGCGCAATGCGATCCGGGCGCCCGACCTCGAAGGTTTGGAGCAGGTGGTTGATGAGCAATACAAGGTTACCGACGACAAGGAGAAGGCGGCACGCACGGCATCCGCCAGGCTGGAGGCCGATCTTGTCCGGCGTTTGATGGAGCTCAGGGAGCATGGATAACGATAAGAACAAACAATCATCGAGAGAACGACGGCGCGCGATCCTCAGGAAATTCACGCGTGAGGTGGAGCGCAAGGGGGCCCTCAAGATCCGGGGCCGGGAAGAGCAGGACGAAACGGTCTGGTTCGGGCTCGGGATGTTCGGGATCGTGGGATGGTCGGTGGCCATCCCCACCCTGATCGGGATCGCTCTCGGGGTGTGGATCGACAGCACTTGGCCGAGCCAGTACTCCTGGACCCTCATGTTTCTGATCGCCGGCCTCCTGATCGGATGTCTGAACGCCTGGTACTGGGTCAGGAGGGGGGGATACAGCAAATGATATCCGGAGGCCGTGTTCCATGACAGACTGGCTGTTCCTGGGCGTGGCCTTCCTGGTAGGTTTAGCCCTCGGGGGCTTCTATTTCGAGGTCCTCTGGCGGACCGTGCAGCGGCTTCCCGCACATCCCAAACCGGAGCTGCTGATGCTCAAAAGCCTCGGCCTGCGACTGGCCGTCGTGCTCCCCGGTTTCTATCTCATCATGTCAGGACGCTGGGAACGGCTGGTGGCATGTATCGTGGGATTCTTCCTCATGCGGGAGATCATCTCCCGGCGCGTGAGCAAAGGCATCCCCAGAACCGCTATGTGAGAGGAGCGCATGGAGATCCTGAAATCGAACCAAATCAGTCCCGACCAGATCCTCATCTGGGAGTGGTGGTTCATCAAGCTCAACGCCACCATCCTTTACACCTGGCTCATCATGGCCATCCTCGTCATCAGCTCCTGGCTCGTGACCCGCAAAATCACCTCCGATATCCACACCTCGCGTTCTCAGAACTTCCTTGAGTCCGTGGTGTCCACCCTCAGGGACCAGATCCGCGAGGTCAGTCAGGACGAACCGGGTCAGTACCTGGCCTTCATCGGCACGCTCTTCCTCTTCATCTGCCTTTCCAACCTCCTCACCATCGTCCCCGGCTATATCGCCCCCACGGCATCCCTCACGACGACCGCCGCCCTGGCCATCAGCGTGTTCTTCGCCGTGCCCCTGTACGGGATCACCAAGCAAGGCGTCTGGAACTACTTCAAGGAATACTTCCAGCCGACCTTCATCTTCTTCCCTTTCCACGTCATGGGAGAGATATCACGTACACTCGCCCTGGCCATCCGGCTCTTCGGCAATATCATGAGCCACGACAAGGTCATCGGCATTTTGCTGGCCGTCACGCCCCTGTTCTTCCCGATCATCATGCAGGCCCTGGGACTGTTGATCGGGCTCGTACAGGCCTACATCTTCGCCATACTCGCCATGGTTTACATCGCCTCGGCCTCCCAGACGCATGAGAAAGGTCATGCCTAATGCAGAGCAAACAAAATAAAAATATGTGTGAAAGGAAGGGATGATATGGACAGCGTAACCCTTATTGCAATGGCATCCATCATTGCCGCGGGACTCACCATGGCCATCGGCTCGATCGGCCCGGCCCTCGGAGAAGGCAGGGCCGTGCAACAGGCCCTGAGCGCCATCGCCCAGCAGCCGGACGAGCGCAACACCCTCCAGCGGACCCTCTACGTCAGCCTGGCCATGATCGAATCCATCGCCATCTACTGCTTCGTCATCTCCATGATCCTCATCTTCGCCAACCCGTTCTGGGCTCACGTGATCGCGAAATAGCCAAGGGGACAGGCATGCATATCGACTGGTTCGTCCTCTTCGCCCAGATCGTCAACTTCCTCATCCTCGTCTTCCTCCTCAAGCATTTCCTTTACGGCCGGATCGTGAATGCCATGGACGCCCGCGAGGCGAGGATCGCGGCGCGTAACGCGGAGGCCGAGCAGCTCAAGGAAAAGGCCCGGCAGGCCGCCGAGGACTACCAGCAGAAGAAGCAGGCGCTGCAGGCGCAGACGGAAGAGCTCCTCAACCAGGCCAGGAGTGCGGCGGAGACGACCAGACAGGATCTCCTCGCCAAGGCCCGCGCCGAGGTGGACGAGATCCAGCAGCGCTGGTACGATACCCTCAGCCGCGAAAAACAGAGCTTCCTCGAAGACCTGCGCCGCCGGGCCGGCA
>CAYGXB010000101.1:0-9745 GCA_964353605.1 uncultured Bacteriovoracaceae bacterium | reverse complement strand
AGGAACTGGCACCGTATGACCAGCGCGGGGACTGGCGAAACTGTCCTTCCGGCGAGGGGTGGGTGCGCTTTCCGCGCTACACCGCGTACACGCAGCTTTTCGAAGCGTACAGGGGCAGACTCGATGCCATTGCCGCCGCGAACATGCTCCGCGATCCGTATCCGCGCGAGGCGCGCGGTTTCGTGCATCCCAACCCGGCCGCGCGCGCAACCATCTGCCGCGACATCACCTCCTTCTCCATGATCATGGAGCCGGGGAAAAAGCGCCTCTGGGTGAGCGACACGCTCATACCCGGCTGCCAGGGGAGATTCTATGCCTTTGATTTTGCCGGGTGGCAACGCCTGCCGGAGCTCGACCTGAACGAGAGCGGATACCGTGATGCGCTCGCGTGCGCCGAGAGCTTCATCGCCGGGGACGCGGCCGGTGCGCTTGCTTCGCTCGAACGTGCAATCGTCACCGACGGCGAGACCGCGCCGCTCCTCCTCATGCGCGCGCTGCTGGAGGGACTGGCTGGCAACACGGAGCGCGCCGATCTCTCGCTGCGGGAGATCGCATCGCACTGGGAAGGCACACCGCACGGCGCGCTCGCGAAAAGCTGGCTCGGCTCCGGGACGGAGACGGGGATTGCGCCCATCCCCTTCCCGAGTGCGATAAAGCCCCTGCTGTGCCTCAGGCCCGGCAGCGCATGGAGCGGGCGGGTGGAACAATGGAAGTGAGCGTTATGATTCGTTCTACCTTGAAATACCCCCCGTCGGCCAGTCACGCCGCGCAAGAAGCTGATGGCAAGAGCTACGATATGTACATCTACAATATTCTGTAATCGGAATTGCCTTGACAGACAAGAACACCCTCTCTTATACTTTATAAAGCCAGAAGAGAATTTTTATCAAAACATACAACCTTCTCAGTAAGAGAGCTAAAAAAGTTGTTGTGGCAGCAAGTATTTACTACCAAGGCATTATTACCTTTACATCAGGAGGTGCCCATGAAGCGTGGCTCTATCAATTGGTCAATGACAGCCGTCATATTCGTTACCGTCTTCTGTGTCGCCTGCCTCGCACATGCCGACCCGACCGTGTCTGTGAGTTACAACACGCAGAGTTTCCAAGTGTCCTCCGAAGGCTATGTAGGATCTGCACAGGGGAACCGTAATATAGATGTGATCGTCTCGCGCCGCGATCCCGACACGTTCTGTGACAGGGTCGGTTATATATACGTCTATGTGCAAGTATCACCGTCTGACACCAGGCTGGTGTCGAAAAAGGTCGGCAGCAGCGGACTCTGCAACTTCGACGAGACAGTGCAGGTCGAATGTGCCACCATGGCGGACATAGACCAGACGTGCACCGACAGTGGCCCCAACGCTGGTAAGATCAAATTGCTGGACCGCTCTATCCGAACCAGATTGGTCTTCAACAACGGCAATATGCAGGACATCGCACAGGCAAACATTCAGTTGTATGCCAAATGTCTGTGCAATCAGGTTCGTTTTTTCGATGTAGAACCGAGGCCCATTGTGTATATCGGAGGAAGCCGGCTCACAACCGCTGCCGGCTGGGGGGTTAGTGCTCAATACATTTCTAGTCGGACGACGCTTTGCCGTTTGTTCGGCTACGATCCGATCAGCAAACAGGTCACCGGCAACCTGCCTCCGGGGATGACCTTGGATATACAGGACGATTGGGCAAAGCTTAACGGCCAAGCCACCACCGAAGGAAACTATGCCTTTAACGTCCGTATCTTCGATAGCTGTCCCCTCGGTGCACTGACGGCTGAGCAGACCTTTATGGTGCCGGTTCGTTGCGGAAAATTCGAATTTCCCACGGGGATCCAGCTTCCTCCAGCAACGATGGGAGTCCCCTATTCCTATCAACTGCAGACAAGCTGCAACAGCGCCTATACCGGTCAGGAGTTCAGGGGGTCTACACTGCCGGCTGGCCTGACTGTCAGCCCTACTGGGCTCATTTCTGGCACGCTGGCTACCCCAGGGAGCTATACTATCCAAATCGAGGCGCGCTCAACTCAGGGAGACTTCACCTACCCTGCAAAGATATCACTGCCGCTGAAGGTCAAGGATACCATCCCACCTCAATTGCTTTCGTTCACCGCGACACCGATGACCATGACGTACGAAGGCGGCCAGATAACCGTCGCCGTCAAGGCTGCAGATAATGTGGCCGTGCAGGGCGTCACCGCAATACTCATCAAACCTGATGGCACACAATCGGGGGTACGAGTTCCTCAGGTGAGTGGGAGTCAGCAGAGCGGAGAGTGGCAGACGTCATGGATTATGCCCACAAATTGGAACAAAACGCCGCTGATCTATGGGATCAAAGTTACGGTGGCAGATGTCGATGGTAATCTCTTCTACAGTCAGCCGCTGGCCATCACTGTGTCCGGAAAAACCGACCTGGTGATCCCTCAGATGCCGCCGGGAACGGGTTTAAAGCCACAAGTACCGCAGCCCTCAGTGCCACCTTTTCAACCCAAATAGGGTCAAGGGGCTAGACCTTCACCTTGCCATGCGCATGTCAAGGTTAAACAGGCTGTTGCCCAGATCGATTCTCATCCAATATGGGTGCAGTTGGGTGCACTGTGGTGGGTGTGTTATGCATTCGATCGGGACATCGCTCTTGATTGATCCCTAAAAACTCAATGCGTGGACGAAACAAGGGGAGGCTGATCTTTAATCTTGACAACTGAGCATCAATGATAAAAATCTGACCCCCTTGTTCCTCTGCAATATAGATCAAAAGCGAACCGACTTCCCAAAAGGATGGCCGGCATGCGACATTCCCTCCATGATCATCGGCATCATCCAGCCATTTTGTGGCCATTATTTCATTGACTCCCAAGGCCGTTCTTCTTATACTCCCTCTCCACAGAAGCAAGCTCTTATCAAATCAAACCAAGATTGTAGTAGGAACCATGGTCTTATGGTGCGAGAAATTGATTACGCCAACACCACTGCAGTGATCACAGGTGCTTCGAGCGGCATCGGCGCCGAGTTCGCAAGAGAGCTGGCGCGTCGCGGGGCGCATGTTGCACTCGTCGCACGTCGCAAGGATCGTCTCGAGAGCCTCGCCCAGGCGATTGGGCCGATGGCGGCGTCGGTCCACGTCTGTGACGTATCGAACCGCGCCGCGGTCGAGGTGGCGTGGCGCCAGGTCGTCGAGCGGTGGGGAGTCGTGGACATGCTCATCAACAATGCGGGATACGGTCGCCATGTTTTGGTCAAGGACCAGGAAGTCGAGGACATCGAGCGCATGATGCAGACGAACTTTCTGGGTGCTGTTTACTGGATCAAGAAAGCGCTACCGCTCATGCGTGAGCGCGGCCGCGGCTGGATCCTCAACATGTCCTCTCTGGCCGGTTTGACTCCGCAGCCCGACGAGGCCGCTTACTCGGCCACGAAGTACGCACTCACCGGATTCTCCGAGGCTCTGTCCTACGAACTCGCACCCCTGGGCATTCATGTGATGGTGGTGCATCCAGCGCTGGTGAACACCGAGATGAAAACGCCCGAAGCCCTGGCGCGAATGCCGAAGAGTGCCGAGTCCCGGTTCATCGAGTGCAACGAATTCGTCTCTGCCGTTCTGCAGGCGCTCGAGCGTGGGGAAACCTCGGTCGTTATCCCGCGTGGCTATCGGGCCGTTGTTCTCCTGCGCACGCTGTCTCCGCGGCTCATCGGCCGCGCACTTGCCAGGATCAAACTCGATGCATTGCCCGACGTAACCCGCTGAAGCGAAGAATGTTTTCACCATCGCGGAGACGGTCAATCTTCTGCAGGGACACACGGGACAAGGGGGGCTGATCTTTACGGGCTGTTGCTCAAACAGGTAGCGAGCACGCGCGCAGGGATTTGGCAACAGCCTGTTGAGACCAGACCCTCAGTTTCTCCTGATGGTTTTTTCTGTGAGTCTGAGCTACCGAGACCGATGAATAGAAGTCTCCTTCATGGGCTTGAGGTGTTCGGGAATCATGTCCCGTCTGAATACATCCTCCTGTGTTTCGGCACGCCGGATGATCGAAATTTTATCTCCGCTCACCAGCATGGTTGCAGGCCTGGGCATGGCGTTGAAATTACTCATAGACACTTCCTGGTAGGCACCTACGTCGAGCAGAGCGAAAATATCCCCTACTTTAAGATTTTTCGGAACTCGGACAAAGGGGAGCAGACGGTCTCCGTAACAACTTCTGCCGACGATATCGGCTTTTTCGGTCTTTTTCTCATCCGCCCTGTTGGCTACGACGTAGTCATGGAGATGATGTTCGTAAATTCCTCCCGTAAACCAGAATTGCGTGGTGTCCACGATATATTTATTCCATATAAGGGGCCGATCCATTGGCTTGGCGTTTTTTACCGTAGTCAGATGTATCGCCGTATCACCATGGAGGGAGCGTCCCGGTTCCATCTGAAGCATCAGCCCCTTCGTGGATACGCCATTTTCCGGAAGATATTGCTTAAGCGCCGAGGTGCAGGCCCTGGCGTAATCCTCTATCGTGGGTGCGAGCTTTTTATTGGGAACGTACTCCATCATCAAATTTACGATAAATCTAATCACTGCGTATCGTATCCTGGGGCCAAAAACTTGCAGTAAAATTGAAAGTCCGTGTAGCGCCAGCAGTTGATAAGGTTCGGAATAATGGGTTTCCGCGTTAAAGGGATCCCTGTGACCTGCGAAACCTCCCCCGATGCTGATTTCACGGGGCTGGTAGCCGTCTAAGGCCTTGCAAACATACCCGATCTCTTTTGCATAGGACTTCATCTGTTCAATCCAATATTTTGTCGATTGATGGTGTCGTCCATGGTGTTCATGGAAGCCGACGAGCTCGACATTCTTCATCTTCATTATTCTTTTCCCTATTTCGATGGCCTGCGTGTACATCATGCCACCCTTATAGGACATTGCAGCTATGTCGGTAGCGACAGGCCCGGTGGGATTGAAGTGGGAAAACTTGCGGAACCCGGAAATGGTCGGCCTTAGGCGCAACCTCACCATGGCGGTTTTATTCAACTTGTTGGCGATTCTTTCGACAACATCGATCTCCTCGATTCCATCAAGGGTGATCCGTGCGCCCTTTATTATCGCATTCTCTATATGATCATCATCCTTAGGAACGCCATTGACGGAGATATACTGCGGATCAAATCCCGATTCAAGAGCTACAGCAAGCTCTCCGGGCGAATAAATATCGCACCCGCAGCCTTCCTCAGCGATAATCTTCTGGATTGCATGTGACCAGCTGGCTTTTGCTGCAGGCATCACCTTTACGGGACCGTCGCTCCACCCTGCCTCGAAGCTTTGCTTGTACCTTCTGATGTTGCGTCTGAGTTGATCCTCAGACACTACAAAAATAGGCGAGCCATATTCTTTAACCAGGTTAACCGTGTCACATTCTTCTATAAAAAGATGCCCGTTCCTGATTGAAAGACAATCATCGATCTTCTCTTTCCCTACCATTTTGATATACCTCCTTTCTTTTTCAATGTTTGTGTGTATATACTCACTAGCATACTGTTATTTGGTCCATTTTTTCTATATATAAAATTACACGAGAGAATAGGACCAATTAGGTCATTTATATGATAAATTGCGCCAATAGTCACTTGTCGTATATATGATATATATGCACACTGATCTGATACGTGCTCCCACCGCTCAGTGGCTGATAAAACAACTTAGTGGAATGGGCATCAAGGCATCCCAGTTGTTGGAAGGGACAAAACTGGAAAACGGTTGGCTCGACAGGGAAGAAGCCTTCATTACATATCCGGAGTATAAGCGTATCATCATGAATGCTCTTGATATAACAAAGGACAGTGCCATAGGCCTGAAACTGGGGCATACGGTCAATCTTGCCATGTTCGGTGCCTTCGGATATGCCTTGATGAGCAGCAAGACCCTTAAAGACGCTGCCAATGTGTTCCTCAAGTATCAGGATCTTCCTGGACAACTTACCCGGATCAGCATGAAGCAAGGTGACTTAGAGTGTGTAATAAGGTTTGACCCGCTGTATCCATTTGAAGATCAGATGCTGTTCTATGCAATAGAAGAGGTATTGTCGACGACGTACTATGGCATGATTTTTCTCGTGAATCAGGAAGTCGAGCTGATAGAAATCTGCCTCAGCTATCCGGCACCGGAGCATGCCAGGTTATACAAGGAGATGTTTCACTGTCCGGTGAGGTTCATGGCGTCAGAGAACCACATGCGATTAGATGCCAGGTTCTTCAGCCTGCCAGTCTGTACTGCAAACCCAAATGTATATGAGTACTGCATACAGTTTTGCGAGGAGATGCTGAGAGGGCTCAAAAAATCGGATCAATTCATAGAGCAGATCAGGAACATCATCCTGACGTCGCCCGGCCGATTTCTAAAGATAGGAGAAATCGCGAAAGAGTTGGGTATGGGCACACGATCTCTGAATCGTAGGCTGCAGGAAAGAAACACATCATATAAAAAAATCATTAATGAAGTCCGCTCTGATCTTTCGAAAAGATATCTAGAGAACACCAACCTCAGTATAGACCAGATCTCCGATCTGATTGGTTTCTCGGAGACGTCCGCATTCCGTAAGGCATTCAAGAAGTGGACAGGCAAGAGCGCTTCGCAACACCGGAAAGAAATCCTGGCGAGATTGAACAATTATTAGGCCACCTTTATTAATCCACTTTTTTCCAGAAGCATCATATTAACCACGCTGGTGCGGCTGGGGTATGTGAGGACATTTTGCACTGCATTGTTTGCGGCTGATAATCGCACATGATGTATGGCTTGATCGCAATGAGGTGAATATGCTCAAGTTCAAAGCGAAAGGATTGCAGTGGCTCAAGGGATTCCACTTGATTGCCGTCAGCTGTTGGGTGGGAGGAGCCTTTGCCCTGATTCTCCTGTATTTTTTAAAGGATGGCGTTTCAAATGGAGACATTCTCTATGGGATTAATCAGAGCATCCACCATGTTGATATGACGGTTGTTGTCATTCCAGGGGCCCTTGGCTGCTTGATAACCGGTCTCGTATATTCTGCCTGCAGTAATTGGGGCTTCATCAAACACAAGTGGCTGATATTCAAATGGATCGTTACCATATTGGCAATCCTGTTTGGGACATTCTTTCTTGGGCCATGGGAGACCAAGATAATGGTAATTTCAGGGAAACTTGGGATAGTAGCTTTGCGTGATCAAGAATACTTGTACAACGAGAAGATGAACCTGATCTTCGGCTGCCTCCAATGCCTGCTCCTGATGCTTACCATATTCGTATCCATCTTCAAGCCGTGGAAGACGAAAAAGAGCAAGGTCAAGGCCCCATATCCAGCAGACGGGAATCCCGTGGGTCGTCCATAAAGAATCAACCAATAATAATGAACCGCTGACAATGGTCTTTCATGGGCGATACCGTTTCTCCAGGATGCGATTGATCTCCGTCATAGATAGGCTTGACCATCGCCGAGGGCTTAGGGTAGACAGGGTTGGGAAGGAGACAGTATGCTGATCAAAATCTGTGATGATCTCTACGGTATTCTCTGGGATGATTACAGCCAGAATAACTGCAATACCTACCTGATCACCGGGGCTCAGAACATAATCATTGACCCCGGCCATCGCCACCTCGTACAGCACGTGCATAAAGCGCTGGCAAATTTACGGATATCACCCGAGGATATCAGCGTGGTGATCGCCACTCATGGCCACCCTGACCACTATGAGGCGGCCCGCTCTTTCGGGCGCGGCACACAATTCGGCATGGGAGTCCACGAATATGCCATCGTCAGCGCGTCCGGATATGTAGCGATCCCTCAACCGGATTTCTTCATCCAACCCGGGGAACTGATCCTGGGAGATGTAGATTTCACGGTCATGGAGACCCCCGGGCATTCCCCGGCCTCGATCTGTCTGTATCATACCGCAACAAAGGCCCTCTTCTCCGGCGACGTTGCCTTTGAAAACGGCATCGGCCGCAGCGACCTGCCCGGTGGAGATGGCGCGGCCCTTAAGCAGAGTATTCTGAGACTGGCGGCGCTCAATGCCGCATACCTGTTGAGCGGGCATGGTACCGTCGTGACCGGGCAGGATGCCGTGGCAGCCAATTTCCGGACTGTCGAGGAATACTGGTTCCGATATATCTAGGAATCGGCCATACTGGCGAAAAAACCATCGGAGAGGTTGATCGCCCGCCCGTATTAAAGATGGACAGGTCTCAGGCTCGTCCACTCCGAAGAGTCCCGTTATCGCTTTTGCAACAGCCACTTAAAGCGCCAGGAGCTCCCGGGTCAGATCGACGCGCAGACCCGCCTTGAAATCCTGCCAGGTCTGATCAGCCTCCAGATTGGGCAGCACTCCGGAACCACTGATGCCGCGCTTACGTAAATCGGATAACAGCCGTTCGCAGGCCGCACGCTCATGTCCGGCAAGCACCTCGGCGAAGCCTTCCAGGCGCTCGATGTAAGGCGTCGGATCGAGCCCCAGCACATCCTTGAGGCCGCCGACAATCACCCGGTAATCCTCAGCGGGGTCGAGCGCCTGGACAAACTCCTGCTTCAGGATGCCCTCCAACTCAGGATACTCCGCCTTGCCGCGGGCCAGCTCGGCGCGCAGATCATCGGCGCCCATGGCGCCTGAACGAAAACGCTGAAACAAGCCGCGGGCTTTCTGTGTCCATTCCTGACTGCGCAGCCCGGCCTTCTGCTCATCGGTTATGGTTAAATCTTTGGTGCGTTCCAGGACGATGTCCAGGGTGCTGCGGATCTTGCCCATACATATCTCCACCTTGCGAATCGAGTCTGGTTTTATGATCGTCGTTAGTGTAACCGAGAACGCCTGATAGATCAAGTTTCAAAAGAATCCACCGGTACACAAAGTGTCAGGATTTGACATTTGACAAAATTGCCCGAGATTTTTTTAAATTGTTAATTGCCAATGGGATGCTGCCAAAACCAATAGCAAGAGCGCGCGCTGGGGTTAGGCACCAGCCCGTCAAGACCTGACACTTTGTTGTCTTGAATCGATCTGAGTAACAGCCCTAAAAGATTTTACCCCCAACTCTTCAGGCAGTCAATTGTTGCTAATCCTGATTGTTATAGATTTCTACCTTGCCGAAAAACAGAATCAATTGATCTACCAGAGCATGAGCTAAAGCAGATGGGAGCAATGCATTATCGTGAATGGAGATGTCCCAGTATAATTCGGCTTCGCCTATATTCAAATACCGCTCAACATATTTTAGGTTCTTCAACCCATTCAGGTTGGTTAAGACAGGGTTGTAACAAATGTCCAAGAGCCCTTCAATTGCCTGGATACCAACCAAACCATCAATGTGCTGCAGGCTGGAATTGCCTGATATGATCACCTTTCCATCAATCCTTGTAAGGTTGTGCAGGCCGTCGATGTTGTTCAGTGCGTCGTTATCCCTAATTGAGAGTAAACAATTCTGTCTCCCATAATTCGTGATAGACTTCAGGTTAACTAATGCATCAAGGTTCTCCAACGCATCGTTATCAGTAATTTCAAGGTACCATAGAGATTCAAGGTTGTTCAGACCCTGCAAGGTGGTCAAAGAATCGTTGCCCTTGATCCAGATCGAATAAAGGTGTTTGATACCATTGAGAGCATTGAGGTCTATGAGGCTATCATTATCTTTTATAGAAATCATGCACAAAGGGAAAGTTATTTTGTGAGGACCATCCAAGGTCTTAAGAGCATCATTATCTCCAATAGTAAGGCCTTGTAAGTAAATATCCT
>CAYGXB010000100.1:0-9777 GCA_964353605.1 uncultured Bacteriovoracaceae bacterium | reverse complement strand
AAAGAGGTCCATCTCGGTGATTATCTTCTCCAAGTTGGAACGTGACATCACCTCCTGGGACAGCGTCCTGACCCGCTCTTCCAGGCCTGAGCTC
This sequence comes from uncultured Bacteriovoracaceae bacterium, assembly GCA_964353605.1. Lineage (GTDB taxonomy): Bacteria > Desulfobacterota > Desulfomonilia > UBA1062 > UBA1062 > CAYGXB01. The sequence continues at coordinate 9,683 of CAYGXB010000100.1, read as the reverse complement.
ACGATTGCAACGACATAGGCGGCCGGGATCTCCTGGGGCTGGACCAGGATAAGCGTTGAGGCCTCGTATTCCCGCGGCAGGACCACGTACAACCATGCGCCCAGCAGGACAAAAAAGAAGAAGGGTATGGTAACCCAGTACCATTTCTTCTGGAGGACGTCGATGATATCTTCTATGGTTAACGACCGTTTCTGCTCTGCCAATACCGTACCTCTACGGTTATTCCATATCGGTTTTCGCTTATCGTATCTGAAATCTCAGAATCGTGCTGCAGGTGGGTGTAGGATGCCAGCATGTCGAGGTATGCCCAGGGTCGGTAGCGGATGGCGAGACGATGCGTGATATCCTTTTCCTTTGCGCCGGTTACCATCTCCGTAGTCGGTTCCCGCTGCGTCAGTGCGGATGAGACAGAGGTGTTCAGGGTAGGGGTGAGGGTATGCTCCCAGGAGATGCCGGCAGCCATGGTCTTGTAGATGCCGTAGGTGCTGCCCGAAGTATACTCATAGGCATACCCCCAGGAGAAGTTGAAGTCAATGGTATCGTCCTGGGTTTGCCTGGTGAGGCTGAATTCCGCATCTGAGATCTCATGGTTTTCATGGTTCCCGGAGTGGAGCCAGCTATGGCCGGCGGAGGCAGAGAGGCTCGTATACTGCGTCAGGGCATAATCGAGAAAGGCCGAGGTTGTGTAGATATCCTGGTACGGAGATCTCCTGGGTGCATTTTTGGCGTAGCCGAGGTTGATCCCCGTGCCAAGCCTCCTGGTTAAGGCATAGCGCCAATTGAGACGTGCGTCGGTGACCGCAACATCCTCCCGTTGTTCATACTTGTAATATGTATAGCCTCCCGCGAGTCCCAGGCGATTGTGCGGGGTCACCTGATACCCGATCTCAAGCGATCCTCTGTCTGATCCAACGTCTTCGTCAGGGGCGGGCGCATATTCCATCCCCTTGGCATAGGCGAGAGAGAGTTCGGAAGCCTGCTCAAAGGTCCTATGATAGGTGAGCGTGCCCGCATGAATGCGGCGGATGCCCCGCGCCTGATCGAGCTGCTCGCGGGATTGCGTCTCCAGGTACTCATACGCGAGATCCGCGGATTGCATCTCTCCCGTGGCGGTCGCGCGCGTCGCGATCATTCCCTCGGTGCCTTCATCCTCCTCGTATCGGTTATGGTATTCCTTGCTGATATGTCCGTTGAGCTCCCATCTGAATCTCTGGCCGGTGCAGAGCAGCCCCAGGCCAGGACCCACCCTATAGGTGCTCTCCGACTGCGTATTCTCAGCCACCCCCCGATAGTTGTCCGAATATTCATAGGCGGTATATAGTCCGGGGTGAATCTCCCAGTTCGCCGAGAAGGCCTCCATGGGCCGGATGAGGACTGCCGTCAGCGAGAGGAGGCCATAGAGTACAACCTTTCTCACGGAACTATGATGGTATCGCCTGGCTGGATCTGGATATCCGGGCGTTTGCCCTTGACGATTTTGGTATAGTCCGCCTCAATCCGCTTCTGTGTTCCGCCCTCGTTACGGAGGATGACGATGGAGCCTTTGTCAGCCCATTCAGCGAACCCCCCGGAAAGCGATATGGCCTGGGTGAGGAAGATATCCCTGTCGAGGAGGAAAAATCCGGGACGCGTGACCTGCCCTTCCACATAGAAACGTTTGCTCCTCGGTTCGACAACGATCACCGCGCAGTGTGGATCCTTGATGAATTTCATGAGTGCGCTCTCGATATCCTTCTGCAGTTGGGAAGGGGCCTTTCCGAGGGCGGCGATATCGCCGGTGAGAGGCAGAGAAATGAAGCCGTCCGTCCTGACAGTCACCTGCCGGGAAAGGGCCGGCTCTCCCCATATCGAGACCTCGAGGAGGTCTGATGGTCCGATGATGTAGGGTTTCTCCTCCGCCATGGTTATAAGCGGCAGGGCCAGGAATAAGACGATCAGGCATACGTATTTGACCTTCCGGTATGTCATTTCTCTATTCCGCATTCCTTTATCTTATAGAGAAGGGCCTTATAACTGATCTGGAGCAGGTCAGCGGCCTTCTTTTTATTCCAGTTCGTCGCCTGGAGAGCCCGCAAGATCATCTCCCGTTCCGCTCTGAGAGATGCCTCCTTGGCTACATTCTTCAAGGGCAAAATCACCAGGTCGCCCGGGATCTCGCCTTCGGTTGGTTTCTCTATCTTCTCTTTGGGGTCCTGTCGTTCAGTGGCCATCAGGGATGATCCTTCGGTCAGATACCGTTTCAGCTCATCGACATTGCCGAAGATCACCATCCGCTTCACCATGTTCTTGAGCTCCCTGACATTTCCCGGCCAGGGATATCTGAGCAGGAGGGGGTATGCCTCCTCCTTATTGACCTGAAGATGCTTGGCATACTTTTCATTATAGGTCTCGAGGAAGTACTCAAAGAGATAGGGCACATCCTCGGTCCGCTCAGTGAGCGGCGGTATACGGATATTCACCACGTTTAGACGGTAATAGATGTCCTCCCTAAACCGCCCTTGATCCACGGCCTTTTTCAGATCGCGGTTGGTTGCGGCAATCACCCGCACGCTCACCCTGACATCCTGTTTCCCGCCGAGGCGGGAGAATGTCCCTTCCTGGAGGACCTGCAGGAGCTTGGCCTGGATGGCCAGGTCGATTTCGCCGATCTCATCGAGGAAGATGGTGCCGTAGTTGGCGAGCTCGAATTTGCCCGCCTTCGACTTGTATGCGCCGGTGAAGGCGCCCCGCTCATAGCCAAAGAGCTCCGATTCCAAAAGTTCGTGCGGCAGAGCGGCACAGTTGACCTTGACAAACGGTTTGTCCCTGAGGATGGAGCGGTAATGCAGCGACCGCGCCACGAGCTCTTTTCCCGTCCCGCTCTCCCCCTCAATGAGAACACTCACGTCCGTATCCGCCACTTGCTCGATGATTTCCTTTACCTTCTGCATCTTGGGGGAGGCAAAGATGAACTCCCCCTTGAGCTCATCCAGTCTCAGCTTCTTCTTCAGACTCGATATCTCGGCCAGAAGCTTCTTCTTCTCGATCGACTTGGCGATGGCAAGGTCGAGCTCTTCCTCTTCAAAGGGTTTCACCAGGTAATCGCTAGCACCGGCCTTCATGGCCTTGACGATGATGTTGGTCTGCCCCAGGGCACTCAACATGATCACAGGCAGGTCCTTGGATACCCTCTTGATCTCGCTCAAGGTCTCGAGACCGTCCATATCGGGCATGAGGATGTCCAGGAGGACAAGCGAGACATCGGTATGCGACCGGAGCTGAATCAAGGCGTCCTTGCCGCTTCCCGCCGTCACCGCCTCGAAACCGCTCATAGAAAGGAGTCTCGCTACATATCCACGTATGCTGTTGTCATCATCGACTACCAAGATCTTAAGCTTCTCACTCGCCATACCAACATCCCAAAAGGTATTGATACTACAGAATACATCAATCAAGGGGGCTATTCAAGGGGATTGTTATGATAAAGATCCCGCCATTCTCCGAGGGACGAGCCTCTATATATCCGCCATGAGCATGCACGATTTCCTTGGTTATGGCCAGCCCCAGGCCGATGCCCCGCTTGCTCTTTCCGCTCATGCCTACGAAGAACTCGTTGAATAGATCTTTCGCCTCCTCTGATTTGACCCCGGGTCCCTGATCCAGGATGGCGATCTGGGCGGATTCCTGGTTGAGAATCCTGTGAATCCCGCCACGGTCATTCTCCCCCAGGGATAAACGGACGGTTACCACGCCGCCTTCAGGCGAGTGCTTGATGGCATTGTCGATGATGTTGTTGAGGGCCTGTTCAATCCGTAAGGGATCGACAAAGGCGGCGGGTATCGAGTCCTGCGATTCGAGGACGATGGATACCCCCATTTCATCCGACTTGATCTGCATGTCGTGAATAACACGCCGTATGAGGTAGAAGAGATCCACCTTTTGCCTAGATAGCGCCATACGCCCCGAATTTATGCGGGCGAAATCGAGGAGTGAGTGGGAAAAATTGAGAAGCTTCTCGCAGTGCTTTTCGATCTCCTGAATGCATTCATGCTGGGAAGTGCTCAGGGTGTGGTTGTTGTCCTTCCCGAGCATACGCGCATATCCCCGGATCACGGTCAGCGGCACCCTGATCTCATGCGATGCAACATGGAGGAACCGTGTTTTCAGGGCCAGCAGCTCCTTCTTGCTCGTGATATCCCGCACCATACCCACATAGCACTGATCCTTTCCCACCATCAGTCTGCCGATGCTGATCTCCAGGTTGAGGATCTTGCCGTCTCTCCGCTTGGTCTGGATTTCCAGGTTCGGGATGAAGGCATTGTCTCGCGAAGGTCGCACCGTCTCAGAAAGGTTCTTCAGGGAGGCTCTCGTCACGAAGTGCCGGTAATGCTTGTCCAGGAGTTCCTCGGCTTCGTAGCCGAGGATATCCTGCAGCTTCTTGTTGATGAGTATGAGCCGACCATTTCGCAGGATGTACATGGCATCGATGGCATTCTCGATGATGTCCTTGTACTGGTCCTGGACCCGCAGGAGGTCTCTTTCCTTCAACCTCTCCAGGGTCACGTCCCGGGCGCAGACGAGGATTTGCCAATTGGGTTTGACCGGCAGCGGGGAGAGCTCTACATTGAGCACACGTTTTTTGAAGCCTACGTCCATGGCGATCTCTTCCATGTCTATACCGAACCGGTCTACCACTTCCTTCCCAATGATGGACACGATATTATCGCCCGCACCCAGGCCCAGCAATTCGACGGCCTTCCGGTTGAGGGTGGTGATAACCCCTTTGGGATCTGTGGTCAGGACACCAATGGACATGTAATTGAAGACCTTGATGACGTGCTTGCCGAATTCCTCAAGGGCCCTGTCCGTCATGCAAAGCTCTTCCTTGAGAGTCCGGTTGATGTCTTCCACATCCCGCATGAGCCTGGCATTGCGAAGTGCCAGGGCGGCCGGTGCCAAGAGCATGTTCATGAGCGAGAGGTCCTCTTTCGTGAAGGCCCCACGTTTGGAATGGCTCAGGTGGAGTACACCAACGAGCTCACCCCTGCCATAGACGAGGGGAAGGCTCATCATGGAGCCGATCTTCACCTTCATATCGCGGAGCTGGACCAGAGGTTCGTTCATGGTATCCTTGATGATGATGGGTTCGAGGCTCTGAGCAACCATGCCGGCTATGCCTTCCCCCATAGGGAAGGTCTGCCCGAGCGACTCCTCGGAGTAGCGCGAGCTCTCATCACCGATGCCCTTGGCCGCCCGTATTTCAAGACATCTCCCGTCGCGGGAGGGCATCATGATGGATGCGTTCTCCGCAATCGTCTCGTCAATGACGATATCGAGGATGGCGCTGGCGACGGCCTCAACATCCGGGACATAGGAGAGGGCCTGATTGACCTTCCGCAAGATGGTCAGTTCCTTCATGAGCATAGCATCCATATCTCACCCCTGTCCCGAGTTGGCATCACCGTCTGCGTTTGCGCGCCTTTTTCGCCAGCTTGCGCTTGTCCTTTCTCTTCTTCAAATCGACAAGCATCCTCTTCTGTTGAGGTACTGCATCCGAGACCATATCCGCCATGTCGCCGAGGCCCAACCGGGCAAGCGCCTTCTTTTTCCCCTTGCCGAGGTTGCGCATGAGACTGCGCATGGTCTTGAACCTGCCGATGAGCCCGAGCACCTGGCCTTTGGGCTGGCCGCTCCCTTTGGCTATCCTCTCGATCCGGCTATCATTGAGACAATCGGGGTTGGCGCGCTCATGCATCGTCATGGAATTGACGATGGCCTCCACCCTCACGAGCTCACGGTCATCCACCTTGATCCCCTCAGGCATGCCCATCGTCCCCAGCGGCAGCTTCTCGATGATGTCCGTGAGCGGTCCCATCTTCTTGAGGATCTTGAGCTGCTTGAGGAAGTCATCGAAGGTGAAGTCTCCCTGGAGGATCTTCCTTGCATCATCCTCGGCCTTCTTTTCGTCGACCACCTGCTCGAAGTCCTTCACAAGTCCCACGATGTCACCGAAGCCCAGGATCCTCGATGCGAGGCCATCAGGCCTGAACTCCTCCAGGCGGTCCAAGGCTTCCCCCATGCCGAGGAATTTAATGGGCTTATGCGTGACTTCCTTGATCGAAAGGGCGGCACCGCCCCGGGCGTCGCCGTCGAGCTTGGTGAGGATGAAGCCGGAAAGGTCGAGCCGGCGGTCGAATTCCCGCGCCACATTCACCGAGTCCTGGCCGATCATGGCATCGACAACGAGGAGGATGTCATCCGGTTGCGTGAGTGACTTGATCTCCTCGAGCTCGATCATGAGGGCCTCGTCCACGATGGTCCTGCCTGCGGTATCGAAGAGGACCACATCGCAGCCTTTGAAATGTGCCGCTTCCATGGCATCCCTGCATATCTGGGGAGGGGTCTTGCCGGGGGCGAAGAAGACCGGTAACTCGAGGCGCTTGCCGTGCACCCTGAGCTGTTCGATAGCCGCTGGCCGGTAGATATCCGCCGCGACGAGCATGGGCTTTCTGCCCTGTTTTTCGAGAAAGCGCGCGACCTTGGCCGTGGTCGTCGTCTTGCCGCTGCCCTGGAGGCCGACCATCATAATGGATGCCATGGATTTGCCCTTCAGGTTGAGGCTGGTATCAACCGGTCCCATGAGGTTGATGAGTTCATCATAGCAGATCTTGATGAACTGCTGATCCGGGCTTACTTTGAGCTTCCTGCCGCCATGAGATATCCGCGTCTGCACGATTTCGCCGAGGGCCTTGTCTTTCACGTTTTCCAGAAAGTTCTTCACTACGTGGAATTCCACATCCGCCTCGAGCAGGGATATGCGGATCTCCCTTATAGCGTCCTCGATGTGCTTCTCCTGCAGCACGGTCTTGCCCTGGAGTACGCCCTGGGCCTTCTTGAATCCGCTGGAAATCAACTCGAGCATGCTCTATCTCCTGTATCCGATTCGAGATTTTCATCGTATATACCATCCATATGATAAGTCAATAGCACCAAAAAAGCATCCAGAGATGCTCCTGTCATGCACTATCCCACTATCCCCCCTGCGACTTCAGGCCGATTGGCCCCCCTTTGAGACCAAGGGTGGTTAGGGATTTTGGGATCCCTTCGTCATTGACTCTGCGAGGGCCTATCCCTATAGTGGATTGATGAGGGGGGGGTGTATTCGTGAGCGCAAATGATCCTTTCGGGAATGGGATTATTACGTGGGTGTCTACTGACTGGCTGGCAGGGCGACTCGATGACAGGGGGATCATGATCCTGGACACACAGCCGAACATCCATGATTACATCCAGGAGCACATCCCAGGGGCGATCTACCTGAACGAAGGGCTTTTCCGAACCTTTTGCGGCAATCAGCCGGCGCGGTGGGTGCTTCCGGAGTCCATTGAACCCGTCCTGCGCGGCGCCGGACTCAAGGCAGACAAACCGGCCGTGGTCTATACCGGCGTCGGAATCAACAAGGGCTGGGGCGACGGTCTGGCGCAGACCATGGTGGCCTACAGCCTCGCGCGCTATGGGCATGACGCCGTCCATGTCCTCAACGGGGGCATCGACCAGTGGAAGCAGGAAGGAAACCCGCTCACGCAGGTCTTTCCTCAGGTGCAGGCATCGAATTTCACGGCGAAGGTGCGTATGGAGTACATGATAGACTACGAGGAGTTCATAGCGATCAAGGACCGCGGCGATGTCATGCTCCTCGATGCGCGGCCACCCGCCGTCTACGAAGGCCAGGGCCCCTGGATCAAACCCGGCCATATCCCCGGTGCGATCAACCTCCCTTGGGCAAACCTCATGGACAACACGAACAAGTGCCTCCTCAAGTCCCTACCTGAGATCCAGGCCATCCTGGAGGCAAATGGCATCACCCCTGACAAGACCATCATCTGTTCCTGTGGAACCGGTCGGGAGGCGACGAACGAGTTCCTCTTGTTCACGTTCCACCTCGGGTATCCGAAGGTGCGGCTCCACGAAGGCGCCTTCACGGAATGGACCGCCTATCCAGAAAACCCCACGATCACGGGGAAGAATCCCCGCTAATGCTTGGCTGCGAGAAGATCCCAGGATGATTGAACCGTAAAACGTCACCATATCTTAATAGGCATAACATGAACCGTCTCACGCATGAGAAGAGCCCCTACCTGCTGCAGTATGCGGATAATCCGGTCGACTGGTATCCGTGGGGAGATGAGGCGTTTGCAACGGCCCGGCGAGAGGATAAACCCATTTTCCTCTCGATCGGCTACTCCACCTGCCACTGGTGCCATGTCATGGCGCACGAATCTTTCGAGGATGTCGGTATCGCTGCGCTCATGAACACGGCTTTCGTGAACATCAAGGTGGACCGCGAGGAGCGGCCGGACATCGATAGCGTATACATGCGCGTCTGCCAGGGTCTCACCGGGGGAGGTGGTTGGCCGCTTACCATCATCATGACCCCGGACAAGCGGCCTTTTTTCGCCGGCACCTACTTTCCCAAGGAGACCCGCTCCGGCAGAATCGGCATGCGGGACCTGATGCTGAGGATCGACGAACTTTGGAGAACCGAGCGGGACAAGGTCCTCGAATCCGCTGATCAGGTCACCGCCTTGTTCCAGCAAGAGAGGATAGGTTCAGCCATGGGAGAACCCGGGATCTCCACCTTAAGGATGGCGTACGAGGAGCTGAAGGCGCACTATGATGCCATGCACGGAGGGTTCGGCGCTGCCCCCAAATTCCCCACGCCCCACCACCTGACTTTTCTCCTCCGTTACGGAAAACGCTTCCGGGACGAGCAGGCCCTTGAGATGGTGGAAACGACACTCGGAGCCTTGCGTTCAGGCGGTATCTATGACCATGTCGGTTTCGGCTTCCACCGTTACTCCACCGATGATCACTGGTTCCTCCCCCATTTTGAAAAGATGCTCTATGACCAGGCCCTCCTCGCTTTTGTCTATACCGAGGCATTCCAGGCAACGGACAAGCACGAATATGGCAATACCGCCCAGGAAATTTTCCAGTATGTCCTGAGAGAGCTGAGATCGCCAGAAGGAGGCTTTTTCTCGGCTGAGGACGCGGACAGCGAGGGCGAGGAGGGGAAGTACTACCTCTGGACCGAGCAAGAGATCCGCGCGATCCTGGAGGAAAAGGCGGCTGAACTCTGGATACAAGCCTATGGCATCGAAGGTAACGGCAATTATCATATAGAGGCAGGTGGAAAAAAGACCGGCGCCAACATTCTCTTCCTGAAGAAAACGTTTCCTGAACTGGCGCATGACCTCGCCATGGAGCAACACCTTCTCCGGGAACTGCTGGAACGTGCCCGACGGAAACTCTTGACCGCTCGTGAACAACGTGTTCGTCCCCACCGGGACGACAAGATCCTTGCAGACTGGAACGGACTCATGATCGCCGCCCTCGCCAAGGGTGCGCAGGTTTTCGACGCGCCACTGTATGTACAAGCGGCAAGCCAGGCCATGGATTTCATGCTTGCCCATATGCGCACCCCAGAGAGCGCCCTCCTCCACCGCTACCGTGACGGTCAAGCCGCCATCTCAGGCTTCCTGGACGATTACGCCTTTCTCATCTGGGGCCTCATCGAGCTCTATGAGACCACCTTCGATATACGTTTCCTCACGGCCGCCCTGGACCTGAACACCTATCTCCTCAACCACTTTTGGGATGACAAAGCTGGCGGCTTCTTCTTTATATCCGACACCCATGAAGAG
>CAYGXB010000099.1:0-9865 GCA_964353605.1 uncultured Bacteriovoracaceae bacterium | reverse complement strand
GGGCGAGGGGTTCATGTACATCATGAGCGAAAAGTACGCTTCCGCGTGAAGAACCGAAAATATTAATAGTTTTTAGGTTTCAACACCCCCCTTCTCTTCATAGAAAAAATAGGGAGCCTTTGCAGCTCCCCTAAGAGGAGGTTTGAAATGGTCTCAAAGGACCGTGCCTTACTTATGGTCATACCCACCGCTTTTCAAGTGCAGGTTCCTTCTTGGTATTGATTGAGGTTTTATGATAATCATTTACTTGTTTGGGTGTTTTAATATTTTGAAGGAGATTAGTATGGATATTACAGGCATACAATTCTTAGAGGACAGAACATGGGATGGGGACAGAAAATGTATCGTGTTTTATGCCCAAATAGGCAGACAAAAAATAACATGCGCTGTTAGTGGCAGTGCTCTTAATGATTATTATCGTTCTAAAGACACCAAAGCGAAAGCAATGGAAAATTATCGAAACAATACGAAGAAGATACACCATATTGCAAAAAGATTAATTGATGATGACTTCTTCGATGATAACAACGAGATATTCATATCCTCTGAAGAGCTTGTTTGAAACATAACAAAATTACAGATCACGGCCCAGAAGTCATATCTGAAAGTGATACGATCCGGTATATCGATCTCTTTTGAAGACCTTGAATATTTTGGCCATCTGAGATACCACAATGATCGCAGATAATAAAGGAATATCCATTCGTTACAAATCATAAATTTTGATTTTATAAGAGACAAAAGGAAATACCCCTGTCTGGCTCACTTCCCTAGGGAAGTGAATCGGACCGTCTCTGGCCCTCCCCCAAAAGGCATGCCTTCGTTACGTGAAATTTTGTCTTCCTACAAAATTGTGATTCAGGCCATCCCTGGCCTTCACCCTTCGGGCAGCCTTCGGTTGTCCAAATTTGCTATCATGCAAAATTGTGGGGTGGGGGCTGCGGGCTTTTTATAGGATAGTGCCGAGATCGATATGTTCGAGGTGGTCCTGCCCGAGAGAGACGAGCGTCATCTTATCACTCGTGAAGATCTCATTGGCAAGAGCGACGATGGCATCGGCGTTCACGGCGTTGATCTTCCGGATGACCTCCTCGATGGGTACGTCGCGCTGGTAGTACATCTCGTTCTTCGCGATGGAGGACATCCTGTTCTCGGTGCTCTCCCTCGCGAGCAGCAAGTTGCCCCTGATCTGCGCCTTCACGTCATCGAGTTTTATGTCGCTGAGATCGCCGTGTTTGAGCCTTCGCATCTGGCCGCCGATCACGTCCATTGTTTTGAGGATGTTCTCCGGGGTGGTGGCGGCATAGACGGCCATGAACCCGCAATCCTCATAGGCGCTCAAGTACGAGTAGATGGAATAGACGAGACCCAGTTTTTCTCTGGCCTCCTGGAAGAGCATGGAGCTCATGCTCCCGCCCAAGATGGAATTGAGGACGATATAGGGCCACCGCTCCTCATCCCGCATGGCGGGGCCGATGGTGCCCAGGGTGAAGTGGATCTGCTCCAGGTCCTTGACATAAATCGCGCGGATGCCCCCCATGGGAGGCTTTTCCAGGACATTTTCCCGCTCTTGCGAAGGAAGTTCTCCGAAGCGTACCGCAGCGAGGTCGACAAGCTGTTTATGTTCGAGGTTGCCGACTCCCGAAACTACGATCGCCCCGGGGTCGTAGGCCCTGGCTATGAAGGCCAGGATATCATCCCGGGTGAGAGCATTGACAGTGTCGGTTGTCCCGAGGATGGATACGCCGAGTGGAGTCTTGTGGAAAAAGGCCTCGGCAAAGAGGTCATGGATATAGTCGTCCGGTGTGTCCTCGGTCATGCGGATCTCCTGGAGAACGACCTTCTTCTCCTTCTCCAGCTCTTCCGCATCAAAGACCGAGTTCAGGAATATATCGAAGAGGACTTCGGAGGCCTTGCCGAGGTGCTCATCGAGTACCTTGACATAGTAGACCGTGTATTCCTTGGCTGTCTGCGCATTCAGAAGCCCTCCCAGGGCATCAATATCCTTGGCGATCAGGAGGGCGTTCCTCGTCTTCGTCCCCTTGAACATCATGTGCTCGATGAAATGGGCGATTCCGGATTGGGCTGCTGGGTCTTGGCGGGAACCAGTCTTCACCCAGATGCCCAAAGAAATCGAACGGACCTGCGCCATGGTCTCGGTCAGGATGCGAACGCCATTGGCGAGGCAAGTGATCTCAGGCATGCCGCTCAAAAACCAGTCGTTTGCTTGAGCGCCTCTTTGCGACTCAATCGGATCTTCCCGTTTCTGTCGATCCCGATCACCTTGACCACGATCTCGTCGCCCTCATTGACCACGTCCCGCACATTCTTCACCTTCTCATGCGCCAGCTGGGAGATATGAACGAGGCCTTGATCGCCTGAGGGGACCTCCACGAAGGCACCGAAGTCCATGATTTTTACCACCTTGCCCACATATACCTTGTCGATCTCCAGCTCCTCGGTGAGCGAGCTGATGATGTCGACAGCCATGCGGGCATGCTCCTCGTCGGGAGAGAAGATGTCCACCTTGCCGGAATCGTCGATCTCGATCTTGGTGCTCGTCTTGGCGGTGATGTCCTTGATGATCTTGCCGCCCGGGCCGATTACGTTGCGGATCTTCTCCGGGTTGATCTGGATGGAGTAGATCCGTGGAGCATAGGCGGAGATTTCGGGTCTAGGGTTTGCAATGGTCTTGCCCATGATTTCCAGGATCTTGAGCCTACCCTCCCTGGCCTTTTCGAGCGCATCGGCGAGCACCGCTTCCGGGATGCCCGAGATCTTAATGTCCATCTGGAGAGCGGTCACTCCCTCGGCGGTCCCGGCCACCTTGAAATCCATGTCGCCGAGGTGATCCTCGTCGCCGAGGATGTCGGTGAGGACCATGAATTCATCGCCCTCCTTGATAAGCCCCATGGCGATGCCCGCCACCGGCTTCCTGATGGGGACGCCGGCGTCCATAAGCGACATGGCTCCGCTGCAGACAGTGGCCATGGACGAGCTCCCGTTCGACTCCAGGATCTCGGAGACGAGCCGGATGGTGTAAGGGAAGGTGCCATCTTCCGGCAGGACCTGGGCCAGAGCGCGCTCAGCGAGGTTGCCATGCCCGATCTCCCTCCGGCTGGGGCCACGCAGGGGCTTTACCTCCCCTACGCAGAACGGCGGGAATGAGTAGTGCACCATGAATGCTTTGGATGATTCGCCGAGCAGGGATTCGAGCCGCTGCTCATCCCGCGGGGTACCAAGCGTGGTGATCGCGAGAGCCTGCGTCTCGCCCCGCGTAAATAGGGCCGAGCCATGGGTCCGCGGCAGGAGGGCGATCCGGCACTCAATGGGCCGGATGTCGTTGAGACCTCTCCCGTCGATGCGGATCTTTTTCTCCCGCATGAGTCCACGGACGAAGTCTCGCTCCAGGGAGTCCAGGATCTTCTTCACATGCGCGAGCTTTTCATCATCCGTTTCCGCATACCGCTCGAGGATCTCGGACCTGAGCAGGTGGAGGCGTGCATGTCGCTCCTGCTTGACGTAACCGCCGTGCAAGACCTTTGCCAGCTTGTCGTCGACAAGGCCCTTAATTTCCTCATTTAGGGCGGGGTCCTCCTGCGGCGGGCTTGTCTGCATCTTCTCCTTGCCGACCATGACCCGCAACTCCTCCTGCACGTCGATGATCTCGCGTATCCTTGCGTGGGCGAAAAAGATGGCGTCCAGGATGGTCTTCTCTGGGAGCTCCTTCGCCTCGCCTTCTACCATGACGATGGCATCCTTCGTCCCGACCACGACGAGTTCGAGATCGCTTTGTACGAGCTGGTTGTAGGAAGGGTCAATAATGAATTCACCATTGCTGTGCCCTATCCGCACCCCTCCGATGGGGCCGTCGAACGGAATGCTCGAGATATGTAAGGCGGTGGACGCCCCGTTGATGGCCATGACATCGGGGCTGTTTTCCGGGTCGGCGGATAGCACGGTGGCGATGATCTGCAGCTCGTTGTAGAACCCGTCCGGTATGAGCGGCCGGATCGGCCGGTCGATGAACCTGGCCGTGAGAATCTCCTGGTCGCCCGGCCTTCCCTCCCGCTTGATGAACCCGCCGGGGATCCTTCCCGCGGCATAGGCCATCTCCTGATAATCAACCACGAGAGGGAGGAAGTCGATGCCTTTGCGCACATCCTGAGATACGGTCGCCGTAACGAGAACAACGCTGTCTCCCTGATAGACGAGGACAGACCCATCGGCCTGCCTGGCCACAGACCCCACATCGAAGATCAGGGGTTTCTCTTTTCCTTTCGTCGCTACTCTCATACGAACCTACTTCCGGAGGCTCAGGGCCTTGACGAGCTCCCTGTATCTCTTTATGTCCATTTCCTTCAGATAGTTCAGAAGTCTTCTCCTCTGTCCGACGAGCATCAAGAGTCCCCTGCGGGAATGATGATCCTTCTTGTGCTCCTTGAAATGCTCGGTCAACTCGTTGATCCTGCGGGTCAAAATGGCGACCTGCACCTCAGGTGAACCCGTATCACCCTCATGGCGTTTGAATTTGTCGATCAGATCCTTTTTCCCCTGTACGTTTAAAACCACGGTATTCCTCCTACTCTTCTTTCTCCTCTAGCTATCATTTGATAGTTAACATACCCTTCCCAATACTGTAAATAGCTAAAAAGGCTGAAATCCTCTTTCGATATACCCGAAGACTCCCCCTGTCCGCTGCACCTTTGCCACGCAGAGCAGATGGTTGCCTTCATCCAAAAGGGCTACATATGCACCGTCCTGAATGTCCATCCTCTCGATTACGGCAGCAACCTGGATAGGTTTGCCCTCGCAGATGTCCGCCTGTCCGGACGATGTCACATGCGCCTTGGGAAGGTGGAGCGCCTCCGCCAGGGGGATGGGGTGCGCCTCATTATTCTGTACCTGAAGCTCCAATCGCTCCAGGCTCACGGCATCATCCAGGGAGAACCCCTCGCTCTGTATGCGCCTGAGTTCACGGAGGTAACCGCCATATCCAAGATAGGCGCCGAGATCGCGTCCGATGGATCGGATGTAGGTCCCACGCGAGCAGACAATCCTAAGCTCGAGGAAGTCTTTCCCGGCGGCGAGCACTTCCATCCGCTCAATAAAGACCTGTTTCGGTCTCGGATTCACTTCCCGTTTTGCCCGCTTCAGCCGGTAGAGCGGCTTACCCCTCACCTTTTGGGCACAATAATCCGGCGGGACTTGGTCGATCAAGCCTGTATGTTCCCCTATCCAAGCGCGGGCCCTGACGATGTCGATGTTCACGTGCTCGAATTTGACGATGGGGTCACCCGTGATATCATCGGTGTCCGTGGACATGTCAAAGCCGATGATCGCGACATATTCCTTCGAGTGATCCTGCAAGAAAGGCAGGAGCTTCGTTCCCTGTCCGATGCCGATGCAGAGGAGTCCCGTGGCGAACGGATCCAGGCTCCCGAAGTGGCCTGCACGCTTCACATGGAGTATCTTCATTACGCGGTCGAGGACCTTGCGGGATGTGATGTCCTTCGGCTTGTCGATGAGCACTACACCGTCATTGTCCATCTGGCTCCTTCCTCGATTACCTTGCCGATGAGATCCTTGGCACTCCCCTGCAGGGAAAACCCAGCCGCCTTGGCATGCCCGCCTCCCCCGAAAGCCAAGGCCGTGAAGAGCGCAGCAGACGTTTGCTTGCTCCGCAAAGAACAATGGATGTGCATGTCATCGACATCCCGCACAAAGACGCTGAGCTCGGCGCCAGCAAGACAAGACATTTCCTCCACAATACCCCCTGTATCAATGGAGGTGGCATGCAGACGCTCTATATCCTCCAAGGTTATATAGCTCGCATACACCCCGTCCTTTTCGATGAGCCGTTCCATGGCGAGGCAGAGGATATGATACCAAACCAGGGATCTGCTCCGCTTGAGCCGGTTGGCGATCATATTCGGATCAGCCCCTGCTCTGGTCAGTTTTTGCGCTATGGCAAACACCCGCGGGGTGGTATTGGGGTACGAAAATCCTCCGGTATCGCCGAATATGCCCATATAGAGGTTGATTGCCACAGGAAGATCTATGGGCGCCTGCAGATCAGAGAGGATATCAAAGACCATCTCCGCCGTCGAGGACTTCCTGGAGTCTACCCACGCAACCTTCCCATACCCCTGGTTGGTCATATGGTGGTCGATCGCGACGATCTCGCCCATGGGCTTCACATCCCGGATCATGCGCAGATCAGAGACATCGACGAGGAGGGAGATCTCAGGGGACATCGCCCCCGTTTCCTGTGGCAGCGGAGGCAAGAGTAGGGATTCCGGGACTGGTGTGGGATAAACAAGACTTGCCGCCTTCCCCATGCCCTTGAGTGCATGGGCTAAGGCCATACTCGACCCGACCGCATCCTCATCGGGCCATTCATGGGTAATGATCTCGAAGTACGTATGCCGCCTTATACTCTCAACGACCGCTTTCTTCATGGGACTTGATCTGTTCCAGTATCTCGTCGATCCTCGAACCGTAATCAAAGGAGGTGTCGTAGGAAAATTCGAGCTTCGGTATGTTCTTCAAATCGAGTATGGTCTTTAGTTCATGATGGAGAAACCCTTGCGCACTATTAAGCCCATTGAGCGCTTCTTCCTTGACCTCGGCGTCACGCACGCAGAAGAACACGCGGGCATGCTTCAGATCCACGCTCACATCCACGCCCGTGATCGTCACCTCATGTACCCTTGGATCCTTCACCTTACGCAAGATCAGATCAGATAGGGTCTCCTTGAGGAGATCCGCAACCCTGGCCTGCCGCAAAGACCCCTGCTTCATAGGTGAATTATCTCCATTTCGCTCTGCAAGATCTCTACTTCCCCGCGGTCCAGGATATCGGCGCGGATCTTGTCGAGCATGGCATTCACATGGGCGGATTCATTGCTCACGACGGCCAGCGCCAGGGTAGATGCCTGCCACAGGTCATGGTCATCGACCTCCGCAATGGCCGCGTTCATGTGGGAAATACGGTCCTTGATCGACTTGATCACCT
This sequence comes from uncultured Bacteriovoracaceae bacterium, assembly GCA_964353605.1. Taxonomy (GTDB): domain Bacteria; phylum Desulfobacterota; class Desulfomonilia; order UBA1062; family UBA1062; genus CAYGXB01. The sequence continues at coordinate 2,847 of CAYGXB010000099.1, read as the reverse complement.
TGCGCTTTTCCTTGAGGGACCTCGCCCCGATGATCTTCAATCGGATTTTGAGGGCACCGATAATCACGAAAGGCTCTGCTCCTGCTTATCCATCGTATACACCTCAATGATATCCCCCTCGGCGAGATCATTGAAGTCTTCCAGGCTGATACCGCATTCGTAGCCGCTGGCTACATCGCGCACGTCATCCTTGAAGCGTTTGAGGGAGGCGATTTTGCCGTCATGGATGACCTCTTTGTTCCTTATGAGCCTGGCCTGCGCCCCCCGTAAGATCCGGCCATCGATGACCAGGCACCCGGCAACCGTCCCCACCTTGGATATCTTGAAGACATTCCTGACTTCGGCCCGGCCCTGGATCACCTCCTCGTATACCGGCTCGAGCATGCCTGCCAGTGCCTGCTTAATATCATCGAGGAGCTCGTAGATTACGGTATACAGTTTGATGTCTATACCGTAATGTTTGGCCACCACTTTGGCCTTGGGGTCCGCCTTGATGTTGAATCCGACGATAATGGCCTGGGTTGTGGAAGCGAGGAGGATATCGCTCTCCGTAATGGCGCCCACGGCGGAATGTACCACATTGACCCGGATCCCTTCCCCAGTCTCTATCCCCTTGACCGCCCCGACGATCGCCTCCACGGTTCCATGGACATCTCCCTTGACGATGAGGTTTAGTGCCTTGACCTTGCCCTCCATCACTTGACTGTAGAGATCTTCCAGGGTCACCTGGGCCTTGGGTTCCATGCCGACGGAGCGTTGCGTCTCCTCATTGAGGTAGTCCACGATCTCTTTCGCCTTCCGGTCGTTGGGGACGACGAAGAACCTGTCCCCGGCAGAAGGGAGGCTTGACAAGCCGAAGATCTCCACCGGCATGGCGGGAAGTGACTTTGCAACCTGGACACCCCGGGAATCGAACATGGCCCGTACCCGACCCCAGGTGTTTCCCGCCACGAAGACATCTCCCTGCTTCAGCTCGCCATGCTGAATGAGCATGGTCGACATGGGGCCCCGGTTCTTGTCCAGCTTGGACTCCAGCACCACCCCTCTAGCCCCGCCTTTGTAGGATGCCTTGAGGTCCAGCATTTCCGCCTGGAGCAGAATCATCTCCAGAAGATCTTCAATGCCGATATGTTTCTTCGCCGACACATCGACGAAGATGCTGTCTCCACCCCAGGCCTCCGGGACCAGTCCGAGGTCGGCCAGTTGCTCCTTGACGCGCTGGGGGTTGGCATTCGGTTTGTCGATCTTGTTCACCGCGACAAGGATGGGGATCTTCGCCGCCCTGGCATGACTGATGGCCTCCTTCGTCTGTTCCATGACGCCGTCATCGGCGGCCACGACGAGGACGACAAAGTCGGTGACTTGCGCCCCCCTGGCCCGCATGGCCGTAAAGGCCTCATGCCCGGGGGTATCGATGAAGGTGATGAGGTTGTCTTTGCACCGCGTCTGATAGGCGCCGATATGCTGAGTGATGCCGCCGAATTCGCTCTCCGTGACATTGGCCTGTCTGATGGCATCAAGAAGCGATGTCTTGCCGTGATCGACATGTCCCATGACCGTCACCACGGGCGGCCTTAAACTTAAGTCCTCGGGGACATACTTCGGCTCCGTGAGGTAGTCCTCCTTGATCTCATCCCGGGTCTCCTTTACCTCAAAGCCCTTCTCCGTCGCGGCGAGGATCGCCTCTTCCGCGCTGATATATTGATTCTCCCTCACAGCCATTCCCAAACCAACAAGTATCTTGATGACCTCCGAGACCTTCACCCCCATTTCTCGGGCAAGGTTCAAGACCATAATGGTCCTGCCGATCCTGATCTTCTTCTTAGCCGGGGGTGGAACGAGCGTTTTCTTCTCCTTTGTTTTGAGGGGCTTCTTGCCGTAGGCAGGCTTGGAATCCTCGTAGATCTCGAAGTGGGTAAAGACTTCCTTCTCTTCCTTGGGTCGTACAGGCTTCTTGGAGAGCGGCTTCAATGTCCGCTCATCGATCGCTTCGACCTCTCCCTCCTCGACATGCTGCCCCTTCTTCTTGGCCTTCTTTTTCTCCTTGGGCTTCTCTGCTCCCTCTTCCCCCTTGACCCCTTCCTGTTCGACCGCAAGGGAGGGTTTTGCCGCACGTTCTTCAAGCGGGGTTTTGAATGGCTGCGCTATGGCGGGTTCGGCAGAAACTGCTTCCACAGCTTGCGGTTCCTTCATCAGGGCCTTCTCTTCCGGCAACACAGCCTCGGTTGCTTCTGCTAATGGTGTTTGGGTCGCCAGGGCTTCTTCAGGAGCTTGAGGTTGAGTCTTGGCAATGACAGGCGTGCCCTCTTCAGTAACCTTGCCCCTCCTTTTGCTTACGGGTTTGGCCTCTTCCTCCTTGGGCGCCACGACCACCTCAGGCGGTGGAACGACACGCGCCCTGCGCCTAATCACTTTCGAACTGACCCGTTCCTCCTCAAAGGCCTCGGATCTGGCCTCTTCGTGTTGTTTCTCGCTCTCCCGTTCCAAACGCTTCTTGATTCGTTCGATGTCGTGGACATCCACCATGCTCATATTGTTCTCGACAGATATGGCCAGATCCTTGGCAATCTTGAGCAGATCCTTCGGATCAATAGAAAGTGTCTGTGCTAATTCGAAAATCCTCATCTTTTTCATGATATAAGTACCTCTGAAGACAGCCTTTCGAGTACCATCAGGTCCCGCAATAAAACAGGTAAAGATGGGCAGCTGCCCTTGATGATCTTAGACGGGGCGCCTTGTCCCTGAAGAGAAAAGAACAACGCTTCGCTGTCCCCTGGCGTACCCGTATCCTTGTGCAGCATCGCTTCGCCCCCTGCGGCATATTCGTGGCACCAGAGGAGTATATCG